>JALYJV010000290.1 GCA_030775105.1 Pseudomonadota bacterium
CCCTCGGCGAGCAGGCCGGACTTGAACATGGCTTCGAGCGCCGCGCGCGCGGCTTCGCGGGTGGCCATGCCGCGGCTGTCGAAATCGACGGGGAACACATCACGCATCATCGCCATCTTGCGGCGCGCGCGGTCGTGGCGCGAGAACGCATAGATCGGCGCACTCGAGCGGAACCGCGACAGGAAGCGCGCGGTGCCGCCGGATTCGGTCATCGCCACGATCGCGCCGACACCGATGTGCTCGGACAGGAACATCGCCGCCATCGCGATCGCCTGGTCGGCGCGCTCCAGGTTGCGCGGCGCCTTCTCGAAATCGGTGTCGGCCTCGAACTGTTTTTCGGCACCGGTGCAGATCCGCACCATCGCCTCGACCGCCCGCAGCGGGTAGCGGCCGGCCGCGGATTCCTGCGACAGCATCACCGCATCGGTGCCGTCGATCACTGCGTTGGCGACATCGAGCACTTCGGCACGCGTGGGGATCGGGCTGTCGACCATCGACTGCAACATCTGCGTGGCGGTGATCACCACTTTGTTGCGCAACAGCGACTCGCGGATGATTTTCTTCTGCAGGCCCGGCAATTCGGCATCGCCGATCTCCACGCCGAGGTCGCCGCGCGCGACCATCACCGCATCGGACGCATCGATGATCTCGGCGAGGTTCTCGATCGCCTCGGCGCGCTCGATCTTGGCGACCAGCGCGGCGTCGCTGCCGGCTTCGCGCACCAGTGCCCGGGCCAGGTCCATATCCGCCGCCGCGCGCGGAAACGACACCGCAATGAAATCGACGTTGAGCGCGGCAGCGGTAATGATGTCGGCGCGATCCTTGTCGGTCAGCGCGGCCGCGGACAAGCCGCCGCCCTGCTTGTTGATGCCCTTGCGATTCGACAGCCAGCCGCCGATCTGCACGGTGCAGACGATACGCGTGAGATCGACTGCGTCGACGCCCATCACGATCGCGCCGTCGTTGAGCAGCAGCGTGTCGCCGGCGACGACATCCTGCGGCAGTTCCTTGTACGCGCAACCGACCATGTTCTGGTCACCGGCATTGGCGTTCAATGCGGTGTCGAGCACGAAAGTCTGGCCGTCGAGCAGTTCGACCGGGCCATTTGTGAACGACTCGATGCGGATCTTCGGCCCTTGGAGGTCGGCAAGAATGCCGACGACCATGTCCAGTTCTGCCGCGGCCTCGCGCACCATCGTCGCGCGGCGGGTGTGGTCCTCGACGCTGCCGTGGGAGAAATTGAGACGCACCGCGTCAACTCCGGCAGCGAGCATTTTCTTGAGTTTGGCCGGGTCATCGGTGGCCGGGCCGAGGGTGACGAGTATCTTGGTGCGACGTTGCATTCGGTTTTCTTCCGAGGGGCTCAATACAATAGCGGCCTGCCGGCCGGTGCACGGATCATGCCGTCGGCGGACGCCTTTAGTTTAGGCCCGCCCGGTGACGCTTGTTGGCCCCCAATCACCCAATTCGACTCATAAGGATGCTGTCATGACCACGATCGGAACTCCGCTGAGCGCCGGCGCAACGCGCATGCTGCTGCTCGGCAGCGGTGAACTGGGCAAGGAAGTGGCAATCGAGGCCCAGCGCCTCGGTATCGAAGTCATTGCCGTCGATCGCTATGCGAATGCCCCGGCGATGCAGGTCGCGCATCGCTCGCACGTCATCGCAATGCTTGACGGCGCCGAGTTGCGCCGCGTCGTCGAACTGGAAAAGCCGCACCTGATCGTTCCGGAGATCGAGGCGATCCACACCCCGACCCTGCTCGATCTCGAAGCCGAGGGCTATACCATCGTTCCGACCGCACGCGCCGCGCGCCTGACGATGGATCGCGAGGGCATCCGCCGCCTCGCCGCCGAAGAACTCAAGCTGCCGACCTCGCCGTACCGCTTCGCCGACAACTTCGAGGATTTCTCGGCTGCTGTGAAGGCCATCGGCATTCCCTGCGTGATCAAGCCGGTGATGTCATCGAGCGGCAAGGGGCAGTCGACGATCAAGTCGGAACCGGACATCCGCAAATCCTGGGATTACGCGCAGGCCGGCGGCCGCGCCGGTGCCGGCCGCGTGATCGTCGAAGGCTTCGTGCCGTTCGACTACGAGATCACCCTGCTGACCGTGCGCCATGCGGGTGGCACCGCTTTCTGCGCACCGATCGGCCATCTGCAGATCGACGGCGACTATCGCGAATCCTGGCAGCCGCATCCGATGGACGCCGCCGTGCTGAAGAAAGCCGAGGCCATTGCAGAATCCGTGACTACTGCGCTCGGTGGCCGTGGCCTGTTTGGCGTCGAGCTGTTCGTGCGTGGCGACGACGTGATCTTCTCCGAAGTCTCGCCGCGCCCGCACGACACCGGCCTGGTCACACTGATCTCACAGGACCTGTCGGAATTCGCACTGCACGTGCGCGCCATCCTGGGACTACCGATTCCCGTGATCCGCCAACTCGGCGCAGCGGCGTCCTGCGCCCTGCTGTGCGAAGGCGATCACACCGTGCCAACGTTCGTCGGTGTCGCCGCCGCGCTGGCAGCGCCGGACACCCAGCTGCGCCTGTTCGGCAAACCCGAGATCGTCGGCAAGCGCCGCATGGGCGTCACGCTCGCGCTGGGTGCGGATATCGACTCGGCACGAGAAAAGGCACGCGCCGCCGCGGCGGCCATCCGGGCCTGATTCCGGGCCGTTCGGGACCCGGATCCTGGTTTCTTTGATGTCCTGGCGTCGCACTGGGGTCGGCGGGGAACCACCGACCGGCTCCTCAGCGCCTAAAAAATGCGCAGAAGCAGGCACTCGCGTACAATCCCGCGCCCTTTTGCCCTGCGTTGCCACCCGGCACCGCAAACCCAGACGTCGCCCAGCCCTGGCGGCGCCAAACGCGGTATTCCCATGAGCATCCAGAACCTTCGCAACATCGCCATCATCGCCCACGTCGACCACGGCAAGACGACCCTCGTCGACAAGCTGCTGCGCCAGTCGCAGACCCTTGAGGCCCGCGAGCAGCTCGGCGAACGCATCATGGACTCCAACGACCTGGAACGTGAGCGTGGCATCACAATCCTGGCCAAGAACACCGCGATCCGCTGGCTCGACAAGCGCACCGACATCGAATATCGCATCAACATCGTCGACACCCCGGGACACGCCGACTTCGGCGGCGAAGTCGAACGCGTGTTGTCGATGGTCGACTGCGTCTGCCTGCTGGTCGACGCCGTCGACGGTCCAATGCCGCAGACCCGCTTCGTGACCCAGAAGGCCTTTGGCATGGGCCTCAAGCCGATCGTCGTCGTCAACAAGATCGACCGTCCGGGCTCGCGTCCGAACGTGGTCATCGACCAGGTCTTCGATCTGTTCGACAAGCTCGGCGCGACCGACGAGCAGCTCGACTTCCCGTTCATCTACGCCAGCGCGCTCAACGGCTACGCCGGCGACAGCCCGGACATCCGCGAAGGCAATATGGACCCGCTGTTCCAGGCCATCGTCGACAAGGTGCCGGTGCCGGACGTCCACCCGGAACAGCCGTTCCAGATGCAGATCACGTCGCTGGCCTATTCGAGCTACGTCGGCGTGATCGGCACCGGCCGCGTCAAGCGCGGCAAGGTCAGGACCAACATGCCGGTGTCGGTCGTCGACCGCGAAGGCAAGGTCCGCATGGGCCGCGTGCTGCAGGTCCTCAGCTTCATGGGCCTCGACAAGGTCGAAGTCGCCGAAGCCGAAGCCGGCGACATCATCGCGATCACCGGCGTTGAAGACCTCGGCATCTCCGAGACCGTCTGCGACGCCAAGGTACCGGAACAGCTGCCGACCCTGCAGGTCGACGAGCCAACGATGAGCATGATCTTCGAGGTCAACAAGTCGCCGTTCGCGGGCAAGGAGGGCAAGTTCGTGACCTCGCGGCAGATCGGCGATCGCCTGCAGCGCGAGCTCAAGACCAATGTCGCGCTGCGCGTCGAGCCGATGAGCACCGGCGATCAGTTCCGCGTCTCCGGCCGCGGCCTGCTGCATCTGGGCATCCTACTCGAGAACATGCGCCGCGAAGGCTATGAAATCGCCGTGTCGCGTCCGCAGGTGATCTTGAAGGAGATCAACGGCGAGATGTGCGAGCCGTACGAAACCCTGGTCGCCGACGTCGAGGAAGCCAACCAGGGCGGCGTCATCCAGGGCCTTGCAGAGCGTGGCGGCAAGATGCAGAACATGGTGCCGGACGGCCGCGGCCGCGTGCGTCTCGAGTACATGATCCCGTCACGCGGCCTGATCGGCTTCCAGACCCAGTTCATGACCATGACTTCGGGCACCGGCCTGATCTTCCACAACTTCGATCATTTCGGTCCGCGCTCGGAAGCGACCGGCATCGGCGAACGCCGCAACGGCGTACTGATCTCCAACGAACAGGGCAAGGTGCTCGCCTACGCGCTGTTCAACCTGCAGGATCGCGGCCGCATGATGGCCGAGCCGAGCGACGAGGTGTATGAAGGCCAGATCGTCGGCATCCACTCGCGCGACAACGACCTCGTCGTCAACGTGCTGAAGGGCAAGAAGCTGACGAACATGCGCGCATCGGGTTCGGATGAGAACGTCATCCTCGTGCCGGCCGTGAAGTTCGCGCTGGAACCGGCCCTGGAGTTCATCAACAACGACGAACTCGTTGAGCTGACACCGGAGTCGATCCGCATCCGCAAGAAGTTCCTCAAGGAACACGAGCGCAAGCGGTCGGATCGCGATTGATCCACTATCGCTCCCGCGCGAGTGGGGCCGCCTAGGTGCAAAGCACAGCCGCCGACGAGGGAACTCGCCGGCGGCTGTGTCGGTCATGACAGCCACGAACCGGCATCGAACAGAGTGAGAGTCTGAGCATGAGCTTGTTTGAACCCTTGATCCTGCGCGGCGTAACGCTGAAGAACCGCATCGCGGTGTCGCCGATGTGCCAGTACTCGGCCACCGACGGCAAACCGAATACCTGGCATCTGGTGCATCTGGGCAGCCGCTCGATCGGCGGCGCGGGGCTGGTGATGGCCGAAGCCAGCGCGGTCTCTGCAGAAGGGCGCATCTCACCGTCCGATACCGGCATCTGGAACGACGCGCATGTGCAGGGCTGGGGCCCGATTGCCGCTTTCCTGCATCACACGGGCACGATCGCCGGCATCCAGCTCGCGCACGCAGGCCGCAAAGCCAGCACAACAGAGCCCTGGAACGGCAACCATGCGCTGGATCCGGACAAGCGCGGCTGGCGCCCGGTGATTGCGCCGTCGCCGATCGAGTTCAGCGACAAGAGTCCCTTACCCAAGGCGATGGATCGCGCCGCGATCGACAAACTGGTCGAGGATTTCGCCGCCGCCGCCAGGCGCGCTCTTGCCGCCGGCTTCAAGGTCGTCGAACTGCACTCAGCGCACGGCTATCTGCTTCATTCCTTCCTGTCGCCGATCTCCAACCAGCGTACCGATGACTACGGCGGCAGCTTCGAGAACCGCATTCGCCTGCTGCGTCGCGTGATCACCGCGGTGCGCAAGGTCTGGCCGGAAAACCTGCCGCTGTTCGTGCGCATCTCCGCAACGGACTGGGCCGAGCCCGGTGTGGCCGCCTGGGATCTCGAACAGTCCTGCGCGCTGGTCGAAGCGATCAAGGGCGACGGCGTCGACCTGATCGATGTCTCCTCCGGCGGCTCGCTGCCGAAGACGCAGATCCCGATCGGCCCCGGCTTCCAGACGCCGTTTGCCGCGACGATCCGCCAGCGGACCGGCGTCATGACCTCGGCAGTGGGCCTGATCACTTCGCCCGAGCAGGCCGATCACATCATCCGCAGCGGTCAGGCCGACGTCGTCATGCTCGCCCGCGAGATGCTGCGCGACCCATACTGGCCGCGCCGCGCGGCTGAGGCACTGAACGTGAAGCTTGAAGCGCCGGTGCAGTACGCCCGCGCCTGGTAGCTCACGGCTGACGGGCGACGAGCCGTTTTCCTACACTCGGGCGGGCAAGTGTCCTAATCAGCCAGCGCGCTGCGCGGCCGTAACAGGGATATGAACACGAACTACCTCCCCGCCCTGGCCTCGCATGCCCGTTTCAGCGAGTGGATCGAAAACAATGAACAGCTGCTCGCCAGCTACCTGCTGCTCCGAGCGCACAGCGGCGAGCTGGCGGGGGTGTTCCTGAGCCGCGACGTCAACGGCCAGTTCCTGATCCGGCTGTGCCAGGGCCAGGACGACTCCTTCATGCGCTGGGAGGACCAGCGTCGCTGCCGCTCGCATTTCGGCCGCGCCTACGCCGAGGCACTGGTCCAGGCCTGGCTGACGCGCCTCGAGACCCAGCATTGGCAGCTGGAATGGAGCGCGCAGCACACCGAAGCTGTCGCGCCCCGCCTGGACGAGCCGGGACTGGCGATATCCAGGAGCGCGTCGTCGCCGCAGTACGCGCGCGCCTGGTAAATCTGCGCCTGCACCTCGGTACACTGCCGGGCAGCCATGGATGAACCCAATCTCCAGCACCGCCGCATTGCGATTCCGGAAACGCGCGAGCTCGATGTATTCGCGGTGCTGCTCGAGCGCCGCGGCGCCGAGGTGCTGCGCTGCCCGCTTGTCGCGATCCTTGATGCCCCGGATCCGCAGCCGGTGCTGGAGTGGGTCCGCGCGTTCAATGCCGGCAGCTGCGACGACCTGATCCTGCTGACCGGCGAGGGCCTGCGCCGGATCGTCGCCTGTATGGACCGCCATGAACCGGGCCTGCGAGCAGCGTTCGTCGAGCGCCTCGCGCAGGTCCGCACGATCGTGCGTGGGCCCAAGCCCGGACGCGCCCTGCGCGAACTCGGGCTCAAACCCACGCTCGTAGCGTTCGAGCCGACGACCACGGGCGTCATCGCGACGCTGCAAGCGCTGGACTTGCGGGGCCATCGTGTCGGCGTGCAACTCTATGGCCAGGTGCAGAACGAACCGCTGCAGGCCGCACTGCGCGCCGCAGGCGCGGAGCTGCAGATCGTCGCGCCGTACATCTATGCGGACGCCGCCGATACCGCACGCGTCATCGAGCTGATCGATCAGCTCGCGCACGGCGCGCTGCATGCGATTGCG
>JALYJV010000291.1 GCA_030775105.1 Pseudomonadota bacterium
CCGATACCCTGTGATGCACCAGTGACGACAACCACGGGACCTTGCTTCTGCTGGGTCGAACTCACGGTCAGGGCACCAGTGATTTCAACGCCAGGGATTCATCGGCAAGCGCGGCAGCGTCGGCCTGCACCCGCGCCGCAACCATCTTCTTGCCGAGCATGAAGTCCTGGGGGCGATTCACCGCGTCGACCGCGATGACCACACCGCTCTGAAGGTAGAACGCGGCGAAGCTGTCCGTTGCCATCGATCCGCGCACGACGATGCGCTCATGACCCTGCGACAGACCGACCATCTGCAGCTTCAGGTTGTACTGATCCGACCAGAACCACGGCACGCCGGCATGCGGCACGCGCTTGCCGCAGATCGTCGCCGCCGCGACGCGTGCCTGCTCGCTCGCATTGGGGACGGATTCGAGGCGCATGCGCCGACCGAAGAAGCCGTTCTCGTGATTGGTGCAATCGCCGGCTGCGAGAATGTCCGGATCGCTGGTCTGTGAGTACAGGTCAACCAGAATGCCGTTGTCGACCGCCAGGCCGCAGCCTTCGGCCAGCTCGGTGTTTGGAATCAGGCCGATGCCGACGATGACGATGTCCGCAGGCAACCGGGTACCGTCCTGCAGGATGACCGCTTCAGCCAGCTGATCTCCCTCGAGCGCCTGCACACCCACGCCGAGGCGGATATCGACGCCATGACGCCGGTGCACGCTGTCGTAGTACTGCGAGAGTTCGGGGCCGGTGACGCGCGCGAGCAGACGCGGCATGGCCTCGACCAGGGTGACTTCGAGTCCAGACTTGATGCCGACTGCCGCGACTTCAAGGCCGATGTAGCCACCCCCGATGATGACCAGGCGCTGCATCGGATTGAAGTGTTCGCGCAGGCGGCGAATATCGTCGATGGTACGGACGTAAAAAACGTTCGGCTTGTCGGCGCCCGGCAGATCCAGACGCCGCGCACGCCCACCGGTGGTCAGCGCGAGCTTGTCGTAGGAGAGCTGGGTACCGTCGGCCAGCGATACGGCATGCGCGGAGCGGTGGATCATCGCAACGCGCACATCGGTGCGCAGCTCGATGTCGTGTTTGGCATAGGCCTCGCGCGTCTTGATGTAAAGCGACGCTTCGTCGACTTCGCCGGACAGGAAGGCCTTGGACAACGGCGGACGGCGATACGGCACGGCCGGCTCCTCGCCGATCAGCACGATGCGACCGTCATAGCCGTTCTGGCGCAGCGCGCTGGCCATGTCGCTGCCTGCCTGGCCGGCGCCTACGATCAGCGTGGTCGAGGTCATCGTTGCCGCCCCGAACCTTGCCCGGCAATCCGACAGTTCAGCCCAGTTGATGATCGGCGATTGCGAGAAACGACGGACAGTACGGCGTCGGCCACGGCATCAAGCCGATTGCACCCGTCGATATGGATCCGTTGAGCCATGAGTGTCTTGCGTCCGCCGGCTAGAGCCGTGTGTTCGGGCTTCCTGATCAGGCAAAACATCTGCCCGCGTCCGGTTGCACGCTCCTCACAATTTATATAATCAACAACGTTGTCTATAATACGCAGGTTCCACCGAGATGCAAGTTCGGCGGCGAACCCCCGGCCCGCTGCGTCAGACAACAAGATTGACCGATTCTCCGCCCTTCAAACCAAGGCGCCAAACCATACTAAGTGACGACACCGCGCGGCAAACGCCGCAAGCGTGCCCGGTCAAGTCTTGCTGCAGCCATGGCCTGTTGATGCGCTCAGCTTAGCTGCATGCCGTTGCTGCACCGCGGCAGAGCCTCAGACCCGACCGCTCACCGGAATCAGCGCGCCAGTCACCGCAGTGGCGCGATCGCTCAGCAGGAAAAGGATCACGTCGGCCAGTGCCTTCGGCGTCACCCAGCGCGAGAAGTCGGCATCCGGCATATCGGCACGGTTGGCCGGCGTGTCGATGATGCTCGGCAGCACGGCGTTGACGGTGATGTCGCGCGTCTTGAGCTCCTCGGCAAGGGCTTCGGTCAGGCGTGCCACGCCCGCTTTCGATGCGGCGTAGGCACCCATGCCGGCAGCAGCCTTCACGGCGCCGGCCGCACCGATGTTGACGATGCGTCCTCCCGACTTCGGAAAATGCGGCAAGGCAGCACGGCAGGCGGTGACCGCGGTGCGCAGATTGATCTGGTACAGCTGATCCCAGCTATCGAGGGAACCGTCGGCAAGTGTTTCCCAGCGGAACCCGCCAGCGATATTCACCAGCGCATCGATGCGCCCATGGGACCTGGCCATTGCAGCGAGCGCATCCTGCGTTGCCTGCGGATCGCCGAGATCCAGCGGCGGCCAGGCGTGGGCACCCTGCGGCGGCTTCCCGGCCACCCGATCCACTGCAATCACCGTCGCGCCAGCAGCAGCAGCTGTCTCGGCAACCGCCTTGCCGAGTGCGCCGAGGGCACCGGTAATCACGACAACCTTGGCATTGAGTTCCATGCGATCCATTTGTCAGGAGGCGTATCAGTCGTGCGACTGCAAGCGTCGATCAAATCCCATGCGGATTTCGCAGTCAACTGCAGGTCACGCATTCGCCCGCGGCTCGTCCGCGATGTACACTGACTATACAACACTGATGTTGACTCCATACAGACATCAACAGCGCCGGCAACAGCGCGTCTGACGACCGGCCAGCCTGCATCCACCAGCGATCGGCAACAGATGATTCAAGCATCGACCAACAAGCTCCAGGAACTGAGCGCGGCGGCGCTGAACCGGCCACCGACACAGCCGGTGATCGAGTTCGAGCGACGCTGGCACACCGCTGGTGAGATGCGCGAAGTCGCGGATCGCCTGACCGCTCTGCTGGAAGCCAGCACGGCGACGGACACCGCGATCGCCTTCATGCCACGCAATCGCCCCTCTGCAATCGCCGCGATGCTCGGCATGATCGCCAGCGGTCGTACGATGCGCATGCTGTACGCGTTCCAGTCGGCTGCAGCGATCGCGCGCGACCTGGAGCGGCTCAAACCAGCAGTATTTGTCGCTGCGATGGAAGACTTCTCGCCGGAAGTGCTATTGGCGCTGGAGACGTTCGGCATTGCCGGCATCGCGCTGATCGAGATGAACGCCGTTGCCGTGCGCGGATACGAACGCACACAACTTGTGCAGGAATCACCGCGCAACACGCATCCGCAGATCGAGATCCTGACCAGCGGCACGACCGGGCCGCCCAAGCAGTTCGTCATCAGCTACGACATGATCTCGCGCCATCTGATCGGCTCCGGAGATCTTTCGTCGCTACCGCCGACCGTGCTGTTCTTTCCGCTCGGCAACATTTCCGGCCTGTACTCGACGCTGCCCGCGATGCTCAGGGGTCAACGCGCAGTGCTACTGGATCGCTTCAGCGTCGCCGGCTGGCACGACTACGTGCTGCGCTACCAACCTGAGGCAAGCGGACTGCCGCCCGCCGGCGTGCAGATGGTGCTCGACGCCCAAATCCCGCAGGAAGACCTTGCCTGCATCCGCCGCCTCGGCACCGGCGCTGCACCGCTGGACCCAACGGCGCATCGCGCCTTTGAGCAGCGTTACGGCATACCGATCCTGCTGTCGTACGGCGCCACCGAGTTCGGTGGGCCGGTCGCAGCGATGACTGCGGAGCTTCACGCGCAGTGGGGCCAGAAGAAATTCGGCAGCGTCGGTCGCGCCTTGCCCGGCGCGCAACTGCGCATCATCGATACGGACAGCGGCACGATATTGCCGCCGGGCAGCGAAGGGCTGCTCGAAGTGATCTCGCCGCGCATGGGGCCAGACTGGATACGCACCTCGGACATCGGCGTGATCGATGACGATGGTTTCCTGTTTCATCGAGGCCGGGCCGACGGCGCGATCATGCGTGGCGGCTTCAAGCTGCTGCCGGAAACCGTCGAGAACGCGCTGATGCAGCATCCGGCCGTTTCTGCCTCCGCAGTGGTCGGTCTTGCCGATGCGCGCCTCGGTCAGGTACCTGCCGCTGCGATCCAGTTCAAGCCGGGTGTCGAGCAACCGAGCGTCGCCGCGCTGGAAGCTCACCTGCGCACTTTGATCTATGCAACGCACATCCCGGTGACCTGGCGCTTCGTCGATGAGCTGCCGCGCACGCCGTCGCTCAAGGTTGACCGTCCTGCACTGCGTCGACTGTTCGAGAACGGTTAGCTCAGCGTCAGGATCTCGATACACCTGCTTCGCAGGCACTCGATCCGAACGAACTACCTATTGGTTGCCCCACAACACTCCGTTCGCCTCGAGTGCTGCGCTCCTACCTTGGCTGCATACGAATGGCCCCATCGAGACGCAGCGTCTCGCCATTGATGTAGCCGTTGCGGATGATCTCGAGCGTCAGGCTCGCAAACTCCCCGGCATGACCAAGGCGCGGCGGGAACGGCACCATCTTGCCGAGCGCTTCGAGCATCTCCGGTGTCGCACGCGCCATCGCCGGTGTTGCGAAGATGCCTGGCTGCACGGTGTTGACACGAATGCCTTCGCGCGCGAGATCACGCGCAATGGTCAGTGTCATTCCGACAATCGCGGCCTTCGCGGCCGAGTACGCCGCCTGCCCCATCTGACCTTCGGTCGCCGCTGCGGAGGCCGTGTTGACGAGCACGCCGCGCTCGCCGTCGATCGGCTCCAG
Organism: Pseudomonadota bacterium; assembly: GCA_030775105.1. GTDB lineage: Bacteria > Pseudomonadota > Gammaproteobacteria > Nevskiales > Nevskiaceae > Solimonas. The sequence goes on from JALYJV010000291.1 coordinate 4,622, forward strand.
CGTCATCATGCCGGCGGCGGCGCGCGTGATGCAGCGGAAGGTGCCGACCGTATTGAGCTTGAGCACCCACTCGAACTTGTCGGTCGGAAAGATATTGATTGCGCCAGTCGCCTTGTCCCTGCGGGCAGTCGGGATCGCGTTGCCGCCGCCTGCGCAACACACCAGCGCGCGCTCCTGGCCGTGCGCGGCACGGGCCTTGGCGAAGGCATCATCGACACTCTCATCGGAGAGAACGTCGCAGCGGCAGAAGATCGCGCCGGTTTCGATGGCCACCTTCTCGCCCAGCTCCTCGTTGAGATCGAAGATGGCCACTTTCGCACCTGCCGCGCGCAGCGCCTGTACGGTCGCGAGGCCCAAGCCGGAGGCGCCGCCGGTCACGACTGCCGCTAGTGAGTTGTCGATCTTCATGAGGACTTCCAGTAGAGATAGCTTGCGGTGCGTTGTAGCGCAGTTGCGAACACTATGCAACAACGCTGTTGATTAGTATTATCCACTGGTCAGTATTCGATCAGCTTCGCGGCACATCAGTGAGGAGTGCGCATGACTCAGGTAATGAAGGGTGTACGGGTTCTCGAAGTCGCGCAATTCACGTTCGTGCCTGCCGCTGGCGCCATCCTCGCCGACTGGGGCGCGGACGTCATCAAGATCGAGCATCCCAAACGCGGCGACACGCAGCGCGGCTTCATCAACCTCGGCGGCATCAAGGTGAATCCGAACCGCAGTCCGTTCATGGAACATCCCAACCGCGGCAAGCGCAGCGTCGGCGTCGACATCTCCACCCCGGAAGGCATTGCGGTCATCTACGAGTTGGCAAAGACCGCGGACGTGTTTCTGACCAACTACCTGCCAAGCCAGCGGCAGAAGATGAAGTTCGACATCGAGCACATTCGCGCGGTGAATCCGAAGATCATCTATGCGCGCGGCAGTGCCTACGGCGACAAGGGCCCGGAACGTGACTCCGGTGGCTTCGACGGCACCGCGTTCTGGAACCGCAGCGGCATCGCCCACAGCATGACGCCGGAGGAACTGCCAGGGCCGTTGTCCCAGGGCATTCCCGCCTTCGGTGATTCGATCGGCGGCATGAACATCGCGGGTGGCATCTCCGCGGCGCTGTTCCATCGCGAACGCACCGGCGAAGCCATCGAACTGGATGTGTCGCTGCTGAGCACTGCCTGGTGGGCGGCGGGCACGTCGATCGACATGGGCATCGACTGCGGACAGATGATGCGCAATCGCATGCCCGGCTCCGGCGGCAATCCGGGCAACCCGTTCATGGGCAACTACCAGACCTCGGACGGCGGCACGATCAACATGTGCACGCTGACGCCGGGACCGCACATCAAGAGCTTCTTCGAACACATCGGCCGGCCGGAATGCGCGACCGACGAACGCTTCGCCACCGCCGAAGCGCTGATGAAGAACTGGCAACCGGCCAGCGAGATCATCCGCGACGCCTTCGCACTGAAGGACTTCAAGCACTGGCGCCAGCATCTGGCCACCTACAGCGGCCAGTGGGCGCCGGTGCAGAGCCTGATCGACATCGCGACCGACGAGCAGGCGCTGGCCAACGACATGCTGTTCGAGGTCGAAGCCTCGGACGGTGGCGCGCCGATCAAGCTGGTGCGCGGTCCGGTGCAGTTCAACCATGCACCGGTGCAGACCACGCGCGCGCCGCAGGCCTCCGAACATACCGAGCTCGTGCTGATGGAACTGGGCATGGCGTGGGAGCGCATCGAGCAGCTGAAGGCGGCCGGGGCCATCGCGTAAGCGAGCCGGGATCCAGACCGTAGCCCGGGTGAAACCCGGGGATTAGCTTGCCGGGTACGCAGATCCCGGGTTGCACCCGGGCTACGATTACTTCTGCGTTTCCCGCTTAACGATAATTACTTCGCCGACTTCTTCTTCGCTGCGAGCATCTTCTTCATCCGCGCATCGAGTTCCGGAAACTTCTCGGGACGAACCGTGCCGTAGAGGCTGAGGCGCAGCATTTCGCTGGTGAAGCGCTGCGCCATCATCTGGCGATCCTTCGCGGTGCGGGTCTGCGCACGGGCGAACACCGGCCAGAGGAATGCGCCGATCAGCATGATCACGGAGTGGACTTCGGCATCGATGCCGGGCTGTGCCAGATCGGACTGCGCGAATTTCTCGAACTGCGTCCAGTACTGGTGCCAGAACGGATCGTTGTCCGGTCGGCTTGAACTCAGCACCTCGAACAGCCAGACGCGGCCCAGCTCGGGATTCTCCATCGCGAACTCGGCAACGTGACCGGCGACGGCCTGCGGATCCATCGAACCAATCGGCGGCTCATTGTCCTGCGCACCGAATACCGCCTGGCGCAGTCTTTCGGACACCCAGGCGGTGGTCGCTTCGAGCAACTGTTCGCGCGTCGGGAAATGCTGGTAAGCCGTGCCACGGTTGACGCCGGCCAACTGCGCCACTTGCGAAACACTCAAGCCCTCGGGACCATCCTTTGCC
>JALYJV010000292.1 GCA_030775105.1 Pseudomonadota bacterium
CGCATGCTTGGCCGGCGTGAAGCGCGTGCCTTCGAGAAAATTCAGAATCAGCGCCGGCTGATTGCGATACTTTTCGCAGGCCTTTCGCGTGGTGTCCAGATCCTGTCCACGCAACGCCGGATTGCGCGCGATCTGCTCCTTGGTGTGGCGCTTCATGAAGGGATAGTCCAATCCCCACCACGCCAGGCCGAGCACCGGCACCCAGATCAGTTCCTGCTTGATGAAGAACTTGAAGAACGGCGCCTTGCGGCCGAAGGCTTTCATCAGCACGACAATGTCGTTCCAGCTCTGATGATTGGCACTGACGAGATACTGCGCCTCGGGATTCAGCGGCACATCAATGCGGATTTCCCATTTGATCCGAAGGAAAGCGCCGACCATCCAGGCATTGACGGTCGCCCAGTTCTGCGCAAGTGCCGAGGCTGCGCGCGAGATCACATCACGCCAGCGTCCGCGGGTGATGAGCTTGAGAAAGATCATCACATACAGCGGCGTCGCCCAGAACAAGGTGTTGATGATGACCAGCAGCGTCATCACTGCGCCAATGATCGGCGAAGGCAGAAATTGCAGCATGAGCAAGGCCCCCTACTGAATCGGTAAAAATTGAACGACCCGCATTCTATGGCGCTGGCGGCACATCCTTCAGCTCATGCCCGGACCAATGGATGTGCGCGATCTTCCAGCCATCCGGTCCCAGGCGCAGCACCATGGTCTCGGTATTCGTCAGATTGATCGTCTTGCCGGCAAACTCGCCGAGGCTGCGCGTCTGCGACAGCACCACCGCGACATTGCCCGACACCATGGTCTGGCTGTGCACGATCTCGCGCTTCACCGTCATCGCATACTGCAGATCGGCATCCAGATGGCCCCCCGCGTATTCATCGCGACTGGCCTCGACATAGCCAGTCTCGAAGACAATCAGGTTCTCGTCGAGCAGGCGCACAGCGCCATCGCGGTAGCCTTCCTGGATTGCCTGATGAAAGTCGATGACGACCGCCATCACCGCGGCGCTTTGGTCAGCCACGGGTGACACTGCAGCTTCTGCGGCTGCTGTCGGCGTGGGCTCAGCGGACAGCTGAGGTTCCGGTGTCGATGGCGTCTGGCTGGGAGCCGCCTCCTGTGCCATCACCGCAGCGGCACAGGACAGCAGCGCCAGCCCCGCGACATGAACGCTCAGGCTGCGCACGCGCTAGCCTCCGAAAACCGTGGGCGCGGTGGTCACGCCGGTCGCGCGCAATTCACCGTCCTGGTCGTAGACTTCGACCACGCCGTACAGCGCGTTCGGCAGACGTACTACGACACAGGGGCTGCTGATCATCTGCGCGGCCATCGCGTCAGCGCCCGGCGCGAAGTAGGTCGTGTAGATCTGCAGGTTGCCGCTGACCTCACGCGCCTCGTGGCTTACGGCGATGCCGTGGCCGGCGGTATGGCGCTGGCCCATCTCGATCAGTGCATAACGCCCGGCCTTGAGATCCGGCGCCAGCTTGAGATCAATGCCGCTGCGCTGCTGCCAGGCGAGCGCTTCCTCAGCACTGCGGAACAGCGTCACGCGCGATTCTTCACCCTCGGCCGTGCACAGCTGGGCGCGCGCCACTTCCGTCACGCTGATTGCATCGCCGCTGCCGACAAGCCATCCACTCAGGCTGCAGGCGGACAGCAGCGCAGCGGCGGCCAGGCTCACGAGGAACTTCATACGCTTTATTTCCATGTTCTTTTCACACTACTGATTCATGTTCGTTCAGGCCGTCGCACGCACATCCTGCAGGATCATGTCTGCGCCCTTCTCGGCAATCATCGTCGTCGGCACATTGGTATTGCCGCCAATCAAGGTCGGCATGATAGACGCATCAACCACCCGCAGTCCGCTGATGCCGCGCACACGCAGGCGCTCGTCGACCACGGCCATGGGATCATTGCCCATCTTGCAGGTGCCGACCGGGTGATACAGGGTTTCCGCATGCCCGCGCAGCCAGTGTTTCAGCTCGTCGTCGGTCTGCAGCACCGCGCCCGGCTCCAGCTCTGCGCCATTGTGCCCGGCGAAGGCGGGTTGGGCGAAAATCTCGCGCGCCCTGCGGAGCGCGGCAACAAGCTTGTCGAGATCGCGCTCATCCTCGAAATGGCGCGGATCGATCTCCGGCGGCACCAGCGGATCGGTGCTGGCCAGGCGCACCTCGCCGCGCGACAGCGGACGCAGATCGCAGGTCAGCAGCGAGTGCGCATAGCTGGTGAACACCGGCAGCAGATTCTGCCCATGACTGGAATTGCCGACCGGCGCGAAGTGGAACTGCAGGTCCGGAATCGACTCCTCCGGCGACGACTTCAGGAATCCGCCAGCTTCGGCAATGTTGCTGGTCAGCTCGCCATCACGCTTGAAGGCGTAGCGCAGCAAAGCCCAGATCGAGCGGAAGAACGACAGCGGATGAAATGAAAACGCGAGGCGCGAACGATTGCGCATCGAGACCACGGCATCGAGGTGATCCTGCAGATTCTTGCCGACTCCCGGCAGCTCGTGCACAACACCAATGGAATGCCGTCCTAACTCGTCGCGCGGTCCGATACCGGATAACAACAGCAATTTCGGCGAGCCGACCGCGCCGGCGCTGAGGATGACTTCGCGCCGCGCATACACCTCGCGGTAACTGCCCTGCGCGTAGTAGCGCACGCCGCCGGCGTGTTTGCCGTCGAGCAGCACGCGCGTGACCTGTACGTCGGTCACCACCGTCAGGTTCGGCCGCACCTCCTCCTCGCGCAGATACGCGCGCGCATTGCTGCACCGCTCGCCATCCTTCTGCGCCACGTGGAAGTAGCCGAAGCCTTCCTGCTCGGCGCCGTTGAAATCGGCATTGCGCACATACCCTGCCTGCTGCGCCGCATCGATGAAGACTTCGGATAGCGGGTTCGGATGACGCAGACTCGTCGCGTTGAGCGGACCACCCGTCGCATGAAATTCATCCGCACCTGCCTCAAAGTTCTCCAGACGCTTGAAATACGGCAATACGTCCCGATAACTCCAGCCGGCGTTGCCCAGCGACGCCCAATGGTCATAGTCCCAGGCGTGCCCGCGGATGTAGCACATGGCGTTGATTGCCGAGCTGCCCCCCAGCGTGCGGCCGCGCGGCCAGAACAGGCGACGATTCCCCATCTGCGCCTGTGGCGTGGTCCAGAACTTCCAGTTATAGATGCTGGAGCGGATGATCGCGAGCACGCCAGCCGGCATGCGGATCAAGGGATGGGTGTCGCGCGGGCCAGCTTCGAGCAGGCATACCTTGTACCGGCCATCCGCGCTCAGGCGGTTGGCCAGCACGCAGCCCGCGGAACCGCCACCCACAATGACGAAGTCATACATATTCATAAGCTGCGAATGCTACCGGGTGCGGTCGTGAATCGCATGCTCACGCAACGTGACTCTTGAAAGCTGCAGGGCCATCCATACTTAGGGTTCACAGGCAAGCGAGACACCGCCCTTCCCCTACAAGTGTGTCCACAGGAGTCAAAGCATGAGCATTATTCGTTACGCCGCATTGGCCCAGCCCTGGGCACTACACCGCGAACTGGTTGGCGAAGTGAATCGTCTGATCGAACGCAACGCCACCGCACAGGAAGCCGTGACCCCGTCATGGACGCCTGCTGTCGACATCCATGAATACGCTGACCGTTATGAACTGCACGCCGACATCCCCGGCGTCGATCCGGCGAGCATCGACATCACGCTTGAGCGCGGCATCCTGACGCTGTCCGGCGAGCGTGCAGCGACGCAGGCAACCGCCGAACGCCAGCGCAATGAACGCGCCAGCGGCAAGTTCGAACGCCGCTTCACGCTGCCGGAAACCGTTGATGCCGAAGGCGTCAGCGCCAGCGGCAAGCTCGGTGTCCTGCAGATCGTCATTCCCAAGCGCGCACAGGAACAGGCGCGGAAGATCTCGATCACGCACTAGGGGCTCACTGATGCGGCAATAATCGAAACGGGGCGCATTGGCGCCCCGCTTCGTTTACAGTGCCGCGCTTGAAGCAGAGCCTGTAAGCACCTCCTGAGCGCGCACCATGCAGTACAAGGATTACTACAAGATTCTCGGTGTCTCCCGCAGCGCCACGCCTGAGGAAATCAAGAAGGCGTATCGCAAGATCGCGCGCGAGTTTCATCCGGACAAGAACAAGGCGGCGGGCGCGGAAGATCGCTTCAAGGAGGCCAACGAAGCCAACGAGGTCCTCAGCGATCCGGAAAAGCGCAACGCCTACGACACGCTCGGTGCGAACTGGAAATCCGGTCAGCAGTTCTCGCCGCCGCCGGGCTGGAACTTCGGCGCCGGCGGCGCCGGCGGACGCGGACGTCGCGGCGGCGGTGACGATCTCGGCGGTTTTTCCGATTTCTTCTCGCAGATGTTCGGCGGTGCTGCCGGCATGGGCGGAATGGGCGGCGGTCGTGGCGGCTTTGGCGGACCGTTTGGCGACATGGGCGGTCAGCCGCCGCAGGACAGCCGCGCGCGCCTGCAGATCGCGCTTGAGGACTCGTTCAACGGTGCGCAGAAACAGGTCAGCGTCGGTGGCCGCACGCTGAACGTGAAAATCCCGCAGGGCATCACCCCCGGCAAGACCATCCGTCTCAGCCGCCAGGGCAATCACGGCGGCGATCTGCTGCTGGAAATCGAGTTCGCGCGGCATCCGCTGTTCGAGCTGGACGGCGTCAACATCGTTCACACGCTCAAGCTCGCCCCCTGGGAAGCCGCGCTCGGCGCCAAGGTGCCGGTGCCGACGCTCGGCGGCGCGGTGGAACTGGCGATTCCGCCCAACAGCCAGAGCGGACGCAAGATGCGACTCAAGGGCCGCGGATTGCACGGCACGCCGGTCGGCGATCAGATCGTGGTGTTGCAGGTCGTTGCGCCGCCTGCGGTCAGCGATGAGGACAAACAGTTTTATGAGGATATGGCGAAGCGGTTTGTGTTTGATCCGCGGGGGTGAACGACGCCGGCAACAAAATACAGCGACCGCTCCCTCTCCCCGTTCACGGGGAGAGGGAGAAAAGACAGCTACAAGAAAGCCCCGCGATGCGGGGCTTTCTTGTTATGACCGAAAGCTCAGGCTTCGCGGTGATACCGCGTCGCGATCTCAACCTCATTCTTCGAACCCATGAACACCGCAATGCGCTGATG
>JALYJV010000293.1 GCA_030775105.1 Pseudomonadota bacterium
CGTATCGCGCGCTCGGCAAGGTCGACGGCAGCGTCAACACCAGCTATCAGCTCTCGGAGTACGAGGGCGCGCTGCGCGTCAGCAGCACCGAACGCCGCACCACCGAAGACACCAGCACGACCTTCAATCACGTCACCGTGCTCGATGCGACCAGCACCGGCACGATGACCAAGCTCGGTTCCGTCGACGATCTCGCCGAGGGCGAGACGATCCAGGGCACACGCTTCATCGGGCCGCGCGGCTACGTCGTGACCTTCCGACAGATCGATCCGCTGTTCGCGATCGATCTGTCGAATCCGGCCGCACCAGTGGTCACCGATGAACTCAAGATCCCCGGCTTCTCCAGCTACCTGATGCCGCTGGGCAACGACACGCTGCTGACCATCGGCCGCTCCGGCACCGACGAAGGCCTCACGGGCGGGGTCGCGGTCCAGCTGTTCGACGTCAGCGACATGAGCAACATCCGCCAGATCGCCGTCAATGAAGTCGATGCCGGTGACAGCGGCTACAGCTACAGCGCAGCGGAATACGATCCGCATGCCTTCAGCTATTTTTCCGACAGTGCGAATGCCGCATTGCCAGGCACGCTGTCGATTCCGATCTACACGAGCGGTGCCTACGACGAAAGTGGCGGCAGCAACTCGTTCTCCGGCTTCCTCGTCCTGCGTGTCGATACCGGCGCCACCGCGCCGCTGACTGAACTGGGGCGCATCGACCATGGGCTACTGGTCGATCAGAGCGGAGACTGCCAGGCGCCGCCGCCGGGTGGCTTCGTTGGCGGCGATGTCGCCGTTCCCGAGTGCTACTTCTACCAGTACAGCGCAGACCCGCTGCGCAGCGTGTTCCTGCAGGATGATGCCGGTCGCTATCTGCTGACGATCTCGTCCGCTGGCGTCATCGCCAGCGATGCCGCACAACCGGCAACCAGCTTCGGCAGCCAGGCCTGGCCCAGCGCTGCACCGTAGCTGGAATGAACACCGGATGCGCGACGACCGTCGCGCATCCGGTACACAGCCGGGATCTCAGGCGCTGAGCTTCAGACCGACAATACCGGCGACGATCAGCGCGATGCAGACGATGCGCGCGAATGTCACGCCGTCGCCAAACCAGATCATGCCGATGATCGCGATGCCGACCGCGCCGATGCCGGTCCAGATTGCGTAGGCCGTCCCCAGCGGCAGCGTGCGCAGGGCCAGCCCGAGCAGGCCCATGCTCAGGATCAGCGAAACGATGGTGAATGTCGTCGGCCAAGGCTTGCTGAAGCCGTCGCTGAGCTTGAGCCCCAGCGCCCAGCCAATCTCCAACAGCCCTGCAAGAAACAGATAGACCCAGCTCATCTTCATATCCTCATGAGAAGAATTGGGTCGTCCCCGGTTCTGCACTCGCGTGATCGGGTCGTCCCGATCCGCACGTCGACCCTCTAGGCGCGCGGACGTTCCGGCAACTCCATCGGCAACGCGGTGTGTCCACGCGAAATCAACCAGTCGCGCAGCGCTAGGCCGGTGGCCGCCGGCCAGTAGCGCGCATCTTTAGGCGCAACGCGAATGATTTCCGAGATTTCCTCGCCAAGCCTGATCGTCCCGCGCGCCTCGACATGGTAGGCGATGATCAGCTGATTCATGCGATCAAAGCGGTAGTGGCCGATGAAGTTCGCAGCGCTGCCCTGCAGGCCGATTTCCTCTTCGACTTCGCGCAGCACCGCTTCTGCCGGATCTTCGTTGCGTTCGAGAAAGCCGGTGATCAGCGCGAAGAAGCGCTGCGGCCACAATGCGTTGCGCGCGAGGACGATCTCGCCTTCGTGCTCGACGACGGCCGCGACCACCGGCGTCGGATTGTCCCAGTAGATGAACCCGCAATTGTCCGCAGTGCATACGCGGCGCGCGAAGCCGCCTTGCTCGCGATCGGTCAGCGGCGCGGCGCAGCGCGGGCAGTAGCGATAGGTGACCTGGCTCATGGCCGGCAGTGTACCCGCAGTGCCGGCACGGCCCTAGCGCAGTCCGTTGCGACTCATCCAGTCCGTTGCCTGACGCACGAGGCCCGCGATGCGCGGATCGTCGCTGCCTCGCAAATGCGCGCCGGTCTCGTCGATCCGCTCGACCGTCGCGGCCGAAGCCTGCAGCCCTGCCCACAGGGCTTCGCTCGCGCTGAACGGAATCAGCTCGTCATCGGCGGCGACGATCATCAACGCTCGCTGCTGCGCCTGCAGGCGCAGCGCATGTTCTTCCGGTGGCGGCAGCTCGTATGCCCAGACCAGCAGTTCGGCAAACGCGCGGCTCGGTCCGCGTACCCACGAGCCGTAGCGGGTCTCAAGTGCGTGGATGAACTGCTGGGCGATCACGCCGGGCAGGTCACCGAAACCATGAACGACAACCAGGCCGGGTAAGCCGAGTTCAGCGGCGGCAACCACTGCGAACGGAGCTCCCAGGCTCGCGCCGACGATGGTGATGCGCTGCGGATCGACGTCGGGTCGTGCGCGCAGCTGCGCCGTCAGCCGGCGGATGCCTTCCAAGGTTTCGTCGATGCCGCGGCCCACCGCCGGCAGCTGCGCGAAGCCCTGCGGGAATTTGAAGTCGCGCGGCGGATCGAAAGGATAGTCAAAGCTCGCGACGACCAGCGCGAGATCTGTCGGCACGGCGTCGAGCACCGTCGATGCGCCGCGGAAACCGCCGAACAGCATGACCGCCGGCAGCGGCCCTGGCGCGTTCTCGGGGATGCGGACCTGCGCGACGAGCTCCCTGCCGCTGGCCAGCTTGATCGACAGCTCGTCGACGCGCGGTTCCGCCGCCGCCAGGCCACCCAGCAGGGCAGCGGCAAGCGCAAGACTAGCCCTCAGGCAAGGCCACACAGGTCACCTGTGACAGCAGCGCTTCGACGCGCAGGCAGGTCGTGACCGGCAGTTGGTAGTCGCTGGACATTGTGAGCAGACATCCGAGACGCTGCGCTACACCGGTGCAGCGAGTGTACTGCGGCCGGTACCGGTTCGGGCTAGCCGTACGAGGGCAGCGCGATATAGCTGCCGCGCGCACGCACAGCATCGCCGGCGCTGTCGCGCAGCGCGCTGCATACCTCGATCCGGGCACGGCGCGACTCCCGTAGCGCTGCGACGAAGTCGAGCCAGGTTTCTTCGGGCAGGCGACTTTCGGCAACGAGCTCACCGGTCACTGGTCTCAGATAGTCAAGCGTGGTCTGGCGCACGACTAGACTGCCTTTGACTCCCGCGCGCTCCATGCCGTGATGCAGGGCGACCCAACCGGCAAGAATGCCAAGCGTCGCCAAGCTGCCGCCAAACGCGGTGCCATGGTGATTTAGGTTCGGTTCCAGCGGTGCGGTCAGCCGCACATGCTGATCGCCGAGTTCGATCACGCGCGCGCCGAGGGCAATCGTCAGCGGGATACTGCGGTGAAGGAATTCGGTGAACTGCTGCGGATTCATGGTGTGGGTCATTTGCCAATGCAGAAGCGCGCGAAGATTTCGCCCAGCAGATCGTCGCTGCTCACGCGACCCGTGATCTCGCCGAGCGCGTCCTGGGCGAGACGCAGTTCTTCGGCGGCAAGTTCGGCATCCGCGCCCTCGAGCAGCCGCTGCTCGGCATCGTGAACGAAGGCGAACGTGCGGCGGAGCGCGTCGATGTGCCGTGCTCGCGCGGAGAAACTGCGCTGCGTGCTGTCGTCGAGGCCGGCCAGATGGCGTAGCTCGTGAACGAGCAGTTCGATACCCGCACCGGTGGCTGCGGAAAGACTCAAGTGCACTGTGCCGTCCTGCTCCCAGCGCCGTGGCGCGACGTTGGTCAGATCACCTTTGTTGTGCACGATCACAACAGGCAGTTGCGCAGGTTGCACAGCGAGGAGCTTGCGATCGTCCGTAGTGATTCCGCTTTGGGCATCGACGATGAACAGCGCAACCTCGGCCTGCTCCAATGCGATCCTTGCCCGCCGGATGCCTTCGCGTTCGACCGGATCAATCGAGTCACGCAGGCCGGCGGTGTCGACCAGTGTCAGCGGCAGGCCATCGAGGTCGATGCTTTCGCGCAGCACGTCGCGCGTGGTGCCAGGAATGTCAGTAACGATCGCGACGTCGGCGCCCGCGAGCCGGTTGAGCAAGGTCGACTTCCCAACGTTGGGTTGGCCGGTTAAGGCGACGGTCATGCCGTCACGCAGTCGCCGCCCGCGGCCGGCTTCGGTGAGCAGTTGGCGCAGATGTTTCGACAGGCTCGCAACGCGAGCGCGCAAACCGTCGTCCGCGAGCCAGTCGATGTCTTCGTCGGAAAAATCCAGTGCGCCTTCGACGAACACGCGCAGCGACGTCAGCTCTTCCAGTAATGCTCCGACACGCACGGACAGCGCGCCATCGAGCGAGCGCAGCGCGGCGCGCGCGGCATCACGCGTGCCGGCATCGATCAGATCGGCAATTGCTTCGGCCTGGGTGAGATCGAGTCGATTGTTGAGATACGCGCGTTCGGAGAATTCTCCGGGCCGGGCGATGCGTGCGCCGTGGGCGCAGGCGGCAGCGACGAGGGCATGGAGTACGACTGGACCACCATGGCCCTGCAGTTCGACAACGTCTTCGCCGGTGAAGGAGTTGGGAGCGACGAAACGCAGGACGATGCCCTGATCGATGGCCGTGCCATCTGCATCCTTGAAATGGCGTAGCGCAGAAATGCGCGGTGGCGGCAGCGTGCCGCAAAGCTGCGTGGCGATCTCGGTTGCGCGCGGACCCGACAGACGGATGATGCC
>JALYJV010000294.1 GCA_030775105.1 Pseudomonadota bacterium
CCCATGCTGTGACCGACCAGCGCCAGTGGGCCGTCCGGCGAGAAATGCGCGACGAGGGCATCGAGGTCGGCGACGTAGTCCTGGAACCAGTAGCCATCGCGGGGCCATTGGCTGTGACCGAATCCGCGCCAGTCAGGGGCCAGTACGCGCCAGTCGGCCAGCAGCGGCTGTACAAGGTCATGGAAGGTGGCCGATACATCGAGCCAGCCGTGGCCGAGCATGAGAATGGGCTTGCCTGGATCGCCCCACTCGCGGACATGGTGGAGCAGACCGCGCAGGCGCAGGAAGCGTGAGCGGCTGATGGACTGGGGATTCGGCGCGGACGCAGACGCTCGCTGCAATTCGGTGGTATTCATGCGGAGCGCAGTATACGGAGGCATTGCGTGGCGAGGCCCGTTTCGGCCTGTCGTCGAACTGGCAAGCCTTTTGCGCGCAATAGCGGCGACCGAACGACGACCATAGGCCCATGTCCATACACGTTGCCCTGCATCACCAGACCCGCTACAGCTACGACAAGCGGGTTGGCATGTCGCCGCAGATCCTGCGCCTGCGGCCGGCCCCGCATACGCGCACCGAGGTGCTGAGCTACGCCTTGCACATCGCACCGGACCCGCATTTCATCAACTGGCAGCAGGATCCCTTCGGCAACTGGCAGGCGCGGGTGGTGTTCCCGGATCCGGTCGAGGAATTCGTCGTCACGGTCGATCTGGTCGCCAATCTCGCGGTCATCAATCCCTTCGACTTCTTCGTCGAGGACTACGCGCAGAAGTTTCCGTTCCAGTACGAGCCGCACCTGAAGGCCGAGCTGGCGCCGTACCTGCGCCAGCAGCGCGCCGGCCGGCCGCGGCATTCGCCGGGGCGGGCGCTGCAGAAATTCATCGACAGCGTCAAACGCGAACCCAACACCACACACTTTCTCGTCGCGCTCAATCATCAGATCCAGCAGCGCATCAAGTATCTGGTGCGCATGGAACCCGGCGTGCAGACGCCAGAGGAGACCCTGACGCTCGCTTCCGGTTCGTGCCGAGACTCGGCCTGGCTGCTGGTGCAGGTGGCGCGGCATTTCGGTCTGGCCGCGCGCTTTGTGTCCGGCTATCTGCTGCAGCTCAAGCCCGACGTGAAATCGCTCGAAGGCCCGACCGGTGCCGAAGTTGACTTCACCGACCTGCATGCCTGGGCTGAAGTTTTTGTGCCAGGCGCGGGTTGGCTCGGCCTGGACCCGACCTCCGGCCTGTTCGCTGGAGAAGGCCATATTCCGCTGTCGGCGACGCCTGAGCCTTCGTCGGCCGCGCCGATCACCGGCGCGGTCGAACCCTGCGAGGTCGAGTTCGGCCACGAGATGCGCGTGCAGCGCATTGCCGAAGTGCCGCGCGTCACGCTGCCGTTCAGCGAGGAGTCCTGGCGCCGCGCCGATGCGCTCGGCGCGCAGGTCGATGCGCAACTGGTGGCCGACGATGTGCGCCTGACGATGGGCGGTGAGCCAACCTTCGTCGCCGTCGACGACGCCCAGGCTGCCGAATGGAACACCGCCGCGGTTGGCCCGACCAAGTCGCAGCGCGCGCTTGATCTCGCGCTGCGCCTGCGCGAGCAGCATGCGCCTCAGGGTCTGCTGACCTACGGACAGGGCAAGTGGTATCCGGGCGAATCACTGCCGCGCTGGGCATACACCCTGTACTGGCGCCGCGACCAGCAACCGCTGTGGCGGCAGCCGATCCGCGCGGCGGATCCGGCCAAGCCGCCGACGCTGCTGCAGGCCAACCAGTTCATCCTCGGCCTGACCCAGCGTCTGGAGCTGGATCCGCGCAATGTGCTGGAGGCCTACGAGGACACGCTGCACTACCTCGTGCGCGAGCGAAAGCTGCCGGTCAATCTTGATCCGCAGGACAACCGTCTCAACGATCCGGAAGAACGTGCGCGGCTGCTGCAGGTCTTCGAGCGTGGTCTCGGTACGCCGCGTGGCTATGTGCTGCCGATACAGCGCTGGCAGACCGCCGCGAGATGGATGAGCGAGCGCTGGCTGCTGCGCACCGGCAAGCTGTTCCTGTTGCCCGGTGATTCGCCGGTCGGCCTGCGCCTTCCTATGGAAGCGCTGCCGGCAATTCCCGCAGGCGGCGTGCCGGTCACCTATCCGGTCGATCCCTGGGGAATCACCACTGAACTGCCGACGCCTGATCCGCGCCGCCAGCCATATCTGCAGCTGCGCGGTCAGTCGGCGAGCGAGAAGGCAGCGGAGAAGGGCGAGCAGAAGCTCGGCAAGGAACCGGGCAAGGCACCACCGAAGGGCGGTGCGCCGTCGCGCGGGACCTATCTCAATGGCAGCAATGTGCGCACCGCGTTGACGGTGGAGTCGCGCGAGGGCTGGCTGTGCGTGTTCCTGCCGCCGGTCGCACGATCGGAGGATTTCATCGAGCTGGTTGCGGCGATTGAAGATGTCGCTGCGGAAACCCAGCTGCCAGTGCGCATCGAAGGTTACTCACCGCCAACCGACTCGCGCCTAGAACTGCTGAAGATCACGCCGGATCCCGGTGTCATCGAGGTCAACGTGCAGCCGACGCGCAGCTGGGCGGAGCTGCGCGACAACACGGAATCGCTGTATGAGCTGGCGCGCCAGCGACGCCTGACAGCGGAGAAGTTTCTGATCGACGGCCGCGCGGTCGGCAGCGGTGGCGGCAATCACGTGGTGCTCGGTGCCGCAACGCCGCAGGACTCGCCGTTCCTGCGCCGGCCGGATGTGCTCGGCAGCATGATCCGCTACTGGCAGAACCATCCGTCGCTGTCGTATCTGTTTTCCGGCCTGTTCATCGGACCAACCTCGCAGCATCCGCGTGTCGATGAAGCGCGCGACAGCCAGCTCTACGAACTGGAGATCGCCCTCGCGCAGCTGCCGCAGCAGGGCTACAGCGTGCCGCCATGGCTGGTCGATCGGGTGCTGCGCAATCTGCTTGTCGATCTGACCGGCAACACGCATCGCGCCGAGTTCTGCATCGACAAGCTGTATTCACCCGACAGCCTGACCGGGCGTCTCGGCCTGGTCGAGCTGCGCGGATTCGAGATGCCGCCGCACGCGCGCATGAGCCTCGTCCAGCTACTGCTGATCCGCGCGCTCGTCGCGTGGTTCTGGCGCACGCCGTATACGCAGGCGCTGGTGCCCTGGGGCACGCAGCTACACGACCGCTGGATGCTGCCGCATGACAACTGGAAGGATCTGTGCAGCGTGCTCGACGACCTGCGTCGCGCCGGTTTTACCTTCGAGGAAGAATGGTTCGCTGCACAGTTCGAATTCCGCTTCCCGCGTCACGGCGTGCTGCGCACCGATGGCATCGAAGTCGAACTGCGCCACGCGCTCGAACCCTGGCCGGTGCTTGGTGAGGAGCCGGGAGGTGGTGGGACTTCGCGCTACGTCGACTCATCGATGGAGCGTCTGCAGGTCATGGCGACTGGTCTGACGCCGGGCCGCCACGCGATCACCGTCAGCGGTCGCGAACTGCCGCTGCGTGCAACCGGCGTGCAGGGCCAGTATGTCGCCGGTCTGCGCTACCGCGCATGGCAGCCGGCGTCGTGCCTGCATCCGACCATTGGCGTGCATACGCCGCTGGTGTTCGATCTGTATGACCGCTGGAGCGGACGTGCCGTCGCTGGCTGCACGTATCACGTTGCGCATCCGGCCGGGCGCAACTACGACAGCTATCCGATCAACGCGTTTGAAGCCGAGGCACGCCGTATCGCGCGCTTTCAGCCGCAGGGCCACACGGCGGGGCCGTACACGGTTAATCCGGAACGGCCGAACCCGAATTTCCCTTGCACGCTGGATCTGCGGCTGCCGAGGTAGCGGCTACGGACTGATGCGTTTTGCACGCAGGTCGAAACGGATCGCGACCGGATCCTGCACGGCGATGACGCCGCCGAGAATGGACAGCGGCGTCACGCCGAATTCGGTCTGGCGGAGCACCAGTTCGCCGCGCGCGCGGAGTTGCTGATCGTCGCGTTCGACCTGCAGCAGTACTTCGCGTTCTCGCGTGGCGTCGTGCATATCGATCGCCACGATAGACACCAGCATCGGCCAATCACCGGCGATGCTGAGCGAGCGAATGCGAACGAAGGGACGTTCGCTCGCATTGAGCACGCTTGGGCCGAGCATGTTCTTCGTGGTGCCGGCAATGTCCGCCTCCGAACGCGCGCCGGCGAAGTTGCCGCCGGTCTGTTCGCGCAGCGCTGGATCGTCGATCTGGAGTTCGTCGAAGCGGAACTGAAGATCGAAAGCCGCATCGGCGACGGCTTCTGACGGCACGCTGACATAGCCCTCGAAGCGCGGTGCCGACAGCACATGGTTGTGGCCAAGCTTCGCCGCTTTGCCACCGCGAAACACGTAGATGCGCAGATCGGAGATTGCGGCATCGACCTGATACACCGCAGCGCCGGCGGTCAGGCGCGCCATGTAGTCGCTGGTCAGATCAACGGTGCTTGCGGAAGTGGACGCGGTGTCCGCGACTTTGGGTGCCGGGCTTTGGCACGCACCCAGCGCGAGCAGCAGTGCCAGCGACAGGTGTTTCATGCGCACAGAAGTCCGGCCGGACAGGCGTTCATCAGTCCCGGCCGTTCGTTGCTCCGGAGAAGCACGTCGTTGCGGAGGAAGGCCATCCCGGCAAATCTCGTTCGTGCGGCGGCTCATGGCGCGGAATCCAGTGAAATCGGGCGACGGACTGGCAGTCTTGCATGCGACTTTTCAGCGGCACAAGTTGTGCATGAAGCAACCAACACCACTGCGCGGTCGTTCGCCGGAGCGCTCCGTTCAGGCGCCAGTGGCGGCAGCACTGGCCGAGTTTCCTTACACTGAGCGCCCATGCAGCGCCTCAGCTGCTGCTGCTTGATTACCTGAATATCGCTGAACTCGAATGACTTATTGCGTCGCCATCAAGGTCAATGAAGGGCTGGTCTTCGCCGGAGATACACGCACCAGCGCGGGTGTCGATGACGTTCGTACCTACAACAAGCTGCATGTCTACGAGTTTCCGGGCGACCGCGTTTTCGTCGTGCTCTCGGCCGGCAATCTGGCGACGACGCAGGCCGTGCTCGCCAACATCAAGCGCGATCTTGAGAATCCCAACGCACCGGTCAACCTGCGCAGCGTGCGCCACATGTATGACGCCGCCGAGTACATCGGCATGGTGTCGGTGAAGTCACAGCAGGATACCGCCGAGAAGATGCAGTTCGGCAGCACGGTCGATCTGCGCACGACGCTGATCCTCGGCGGCCAGATCCAGGGCGAGGAGCCGGCGCTGTACCTGATCTACCCGGAAGGCAACTGCATCTCGACCTCGCCGGAAACGCCATACCTGCAGATCGGCGAGAGCAAGTACGGCAAACCAATTCTCGATCGCGCGGTCAGCATGGCGACCTCACTCGAAGACGCGGCGCGTTGCGCACTGGTGTCGCTCGATTCAACGATGAAATCCAACCTCTCGGTCGGCCCGCCGCTGGACCTCGCGATCCTGCCCCGCGACGCCCTGCGCATCACGCACACGCTCAGGCTCGACCTCGATACGCCGCTGCTGGCCGAAATCCGTGAAGCCTGGGGGCGCCAGCTGCTGCAGGCTTTCCGCAATCTGCCGCGTTTCGACTGGGAACAGCCGGACGCTCAGCAAAGCCTGATTCAGCGCCAGAGCTGAAGGCGCGGCGCTCTTCTGGCGTCCGTCAGGACCTGAAGTAGCTGCTCGCCAGCGCCGCATGCAAGCGGCCGATGCTGACCTGCACCTCGTCGATCCACTCATGCAGGCCGCTTTCGAGCAGGCGGTCGACGTTGGCGTCCTGAACTAGGGCGCGGACGCGTTCGAGCGCGCGCTCGGGCGAACGGCTGGCGGGCAGATGCGGCAGGGTTCTCCCGATCAGGCTGAAGCAGTAGAGCACCGAGCGCGGGAACTCGCGGCTTTGCAGCAGGAAGCGCAGCACCGCCGAGCCGGACACGCGCGAACGTTCATGACGGCGGTACATGTGATACGCGGTCAGTGACTGCAGTGCGCTCATCCACTGGATGTTCTGGAACGAGCGGGTCAGCTCGTCGCCGGCCCGAGACTCGGACAGGGTCGCGGCACGCACATCAATGATGCGCGTCGTCATGTCGGCCTGCTCCAAACTGGTGCCGAGGCGCATGAACTGATAGCCGACGTCGTGACTCATGCTCGCAGTCACGATGCCATAAGTCATCAGCGAGGTATCCACGACCTGTTGCAGCAGGCCCTGACGCTTGCCGCGTCCCAGCGATTTCTCGCCGTGGTCCTGCAGCTGCATGTGCAGGTTGTTGATGTGCTCCCAGCTTTCCTGTGGCATCGACTCGCGCACCGTGCGCAGAATTTCGCGCGCGCTCGCTACCGAACTGGCGATCGAGCCGGCGTTCTTCTGGTCCAGCAGCAGGAAGCGGACGACGTCCATTTCGCCGTAGCGGTCGTCGTAGTGCTCGACGAACAGCTGGCCAACGCCGAGGATCTCGACCAGGGTCGACCAGCCGACGTCGAGCTTGCGCGGCAGGTCGAGCACCAGATCGGAGTGGGTCAGGATCAGGCGCGCGGTGTTCTCGGCGCGCTGCATGTAGCGGCCGAACCAGTACAGGTCTTCAGCGACACGCGACAGCATCAGCGCGTGCTCCGGCGCGGCGCGCGCGTTGTCGAGGGTTGTGACTGGGTCTGGACCTGTGCCTGAGACTGCGCCTGCGCCTGTGTCTGTGTCTGTGTCTGTGTCTGTGTCTGTGTCTGTGTCTGCAGCATGTCGAGTTCAGCGTCCTCGTCGAGATCGACAATCCAGGTGTCCTTGGCGCCGCCACCCTGAGAACTGTTGACGACCAGTGAGCCCTTGACCATCGCGACGCGAGTCAGGCCGCCAGTGGTGACATAGGTCGAGTCGCCGCGCGACAGAATAAACGGACGCAGGTCGAGATGGCGCGGATCGACGCCGTCCGGCGTCAGCGTCGGCGCGGTCGACAGCGCGAGCGTTGGCTGTGCCATGTAGTTGCGCGGATCGGCCTCGATCAGCTCGGCGAACTTGTCGCGCTCCTTCTTCGTCGAGCGCGGACCGATCAGCATGCCGTAGCCGCCGGATTCATTCGCAGGCTTGACGACGAGCTGGTCGAGATTGGCAAGCACATGGTCGCGATCCTTCTTGCGCATGCACAGCCAGCTCGGCACATTTGGCAGGATCGCGTCCTGGTCCAGGTAGTAGCGGATCATCTGCGGCACAAAGGTGTAGACGACCTTGTCGTCGGCAACGCCGGCCCCCGGCGCATTGACCAGCGATACATTGCCCTTGAGCCAGGCACGCATCAGTCCCTTCACGCCCAGCATCGATTCGGGATTGAAGGCTTCGGGATCGAGGAACAGATCGTCGATGCGGCGGTAGAC
>JALYJV010000295.1 GCA_030775105.1 Pseudomonadota bacterium
GATGCCGGCTTCGGAGATCAGCATGACCTCGTCGCTCTCGTCGACCGCGACTGCACCAATCAGGCGACCGGTCTTGTCCGACAGCGACTGCGCGATGACGCCCTGGCCGCCACGGCCGCGGCGCGGATACTGCTCAACCGGCGTGCGCTTGCCGTAGCCGAATTCGGACACCGTCAGAATGTCCCCGCCATCGGCAACGATCAGCGCGATGACCTGGGCACCGTCGGTGTTGCTCTCGACCGCGTCGTCATCGACCGCCTCGACCGCTGCGCTGTCGTCGGTCTCGTCCTCGCTGCCGGCAAAGGTCTTGATCAGGCGCATGCCGCGCACACCGGTCGCCCCGCGACCCATGCTGCGGACATCGGATTCGCGGAAGCGGATCGCGCGACCGGAATCAGAGATCAGGATGATCTCGTGGCTGCCACCGGTCAGCGCAACACCGACGAGTTCGTCATCGACGCGCAGATCGACCGCGATGATGCCGTTGGAGCGCACATTCTGGAACGAGATCAGCTCGGTCTTCTTGACCGTGCCGCGGCGCGTCGCCATGAACACGAAGGCCTTCTCGTCCGGCGTCGCAGCACCCGGTGCAGCCTGATCGAAGGATTTGATCGGCAGCACCGCGTTGATCTTCTCGTTCTGCTCCAGCGGCAGCAGATTGTTGAACGGCTTGCCGCGCGAACCGCGCGAACCGGACGGCAGTTCGAACACGCGCAGCTTGTAGCACTTGCCGAGGCTGGAGAAGCACAGCAGCGTGTCGTGCGAATGCGCGACCCACAGGCGATCGACGAAGTCCGAATCCTTGGTCGTCTGCGCGACGCGGCCGCGACCACCGCGCTTCTGCGCCTGATATTCGTCGAGCGCGACGGCCTTCACGTAACCCTCGTGCGACAAGGTGACGACCATGTCCTGCGGCGCGATCAGGTCTTCGTCGGCGATGTTCAGCGCGGCGTTGGTGATCTCCGAGCGGCGTTCATCGCCGTACTGTTCCTTGACCTCAAGCAGCTCACCGCGGACCACCGACAGCAGGCGCCCTTCGGAGCCGAGGATGTCGAGATAGTCGAGGATCGCTTCAAGCAGCTGCTTGAACTCCTCGTGGATCTTGTCCTGCTCCAGACCGGTCAAGCGGTGCAAGCGCAGGTCGAGGATGGCCTGGGCCTGGGCCTCGGACAGCCGGTAGCTGCCGTCGACGATGCCGAATTCGAGGCTGAGGTCGTCCGGTCGCGATGCACCGCTGCCGGCGCGCTCGAGCATCGCGAGGACCGGGCCCGGATCCCAGTTGCGCGCAATCAGGCTGGCCTTGGCTTCGGCCGGATTCGCGCTGTTCTTGATCAGCGCAATGATCTCGTCGATGTTCGCAATCGCGACCGACAGACCTTCCAGCACGTGGGCGCGCTCGCGCGCCTTGCGCAGCAGATAACGCGTGCGGCGGGTGACGACCTCGCGCCGATGGCGGACAAAGATGTCCAGCATCTGCTTGAGCGACAGCAGCTTCGGCTGACCGCCGTCGAGCGCGACCATGTTCAGGCCGAACGAGGTCTGCATCTGCGTGTGCTGGAACAGGTTGTTGAGGATGACGTCGGCGTTCTCGCCGCGACGCAACTCGATCACCATGCGCGTGCCGTCCTTGTCGGACTCGTCGCGCAGCTCGGTGATGCCTTCAACGCGCTTGTCCTTGACCAGCTCGGCAATCTTCTCAAGCAGGCGCGCCTTGTTCACCTGGTACGGCAGCTCGGTGACGATGATCGCCTGCTTGTCGTTGCTGACATCTTCGAAGTGCGTGCGCGAGCGGATCACGACGCGACCGCGGCCGGTCGCGTAGGCCTCGGCAAGGCCGTGCACGTCGAGCAGCAGGCCCGCGGTCGGGAAATCCGGCGCCGGAATGTGCCGCATCAGTTCGGCGAGCGTGATTTCCGGGTTATCGATCAGCGCAATGCAGCCGTCGATGACTTCGCCGAGATTATGCGGCGGGATATTGGTCGCCATGCCGACCGCGATGCCGGAACTGCCGTTGACCAGCAGGTTCGGGAACTTCGCCGGCAGTACTGTCGGCTCATGCTCGGAGCCGTCGTAGTTCGGCTGGAAATCGACAGTTTCCTTGTCGATGTCGGCAAGCAGTTCATGCGCCATCCGCGTCATGCGGATTTCCGTGTAACGCATCGCCGCCGGGTTGTCGCCGTCCACCGAACCGAAGTTGCCCTGGCCGTCGACGAGCAGATAGCGCATCGAGAACGGCTGCGCCATGCGCACGATCGTGTCGTAGATCGCCGAGTCGCCATGCGGATGGTATTTACCCATCACGTCACCGACGATACGCGCCGACTTCTTGAACGGCTTGTTGTAATCGTTGTTCTGCTCGTGCATCGCAAACAGCGAGCGGCGATGCACTGGCTTGAGGCCGTCGCGGGCGTCCGGCAGGGCGCGGCCGACGATGACACTCATCGCGTAATCCAGATAGCTGCGGCGCATCTCGTCTTCGAGATTGACGCTCAGCACTTCCTTGGCAAACTCACTCATGTAGGGCACCTGCAACCGGCCGGAGCGCGATCGCTTTTTTATTCAGGATTTCAGCCACTTGCCTATGGACCGACAGGGGGGCCGCGAGGGCCTCTTTTAGTCAACAAATTTTAACACGCCAAGCGTATTGGCGCAGGCATTTTTTGCCTCGGTGGGCCTGCTTCAAAAAGGCGCAGGCCGAGCCATGTTCAGGCCAGCAATCTGGCTACTTTTTCAGCAGTCGGTTGCAGGATCGTGCCGCGCTCGCAGACCAGGGCGTCGATCAGTTCGGCCGGCGTGACGTCGAACACCGGGTTAAAGGCGTCGTAGCCGTCCGGAGTGATCCCCTGCCCACGGAACTCGGTCAGCTCCTTCGCAGTGCGCTCCTCGATCGGAATTGCCGCGCCATTCGGGCAGCGCAGGTCGAAGGTGCCGCTGGGTGCGACGACCATGAATTTGACGCCATGACGTTTGGCAGCGACAGCGAGCGCGTAGGTCCCGATCTTGTTTGCGGTGTCGCCGTTCGCTGCAATGCGGTCGGCGCCGACGATGACCCAGTCGATCTTCTCGACGCTCATCAGGTGCGCCGCCGCGCCATCGGCGATCAGCTTGGCCGGGATGCCTTCCTGCTGCAGCTCCCAGGCTGTCAGGCGCGCGCCCTGCAGCCAGGGCCGGGTTTCGGTGTTGTAGACGCAAGCCACTTTGCCCATCGCATGGGCGCTGCGAATGACGCCCAGCGCGGTGCCGTGGCCACCGGTCGCCAACGCACCGGTGTTGCAGTGGGTCATCAGCTTCGCGTTGTGAGCAATCAGCGCAGCACCGAGCTCGCCCATCTTGAGGTTCTGCGTCAGGTCTTCCTCGTGGATGGCGATCGCCTCACGTTCCAGCGCGTTGACATCCGCGCCGGTCAACCAGACTGCGCGCATACGCTCCAGCGCCCAGCGCAGATTGACCGCCGTCGGACGCGACGCGGCCAGCACGTCGAACGCCTGATCGAAGCTCGCCGGCATGCTGCGCACCGCCAGAACCAGACCATAAGCCGCCGCGATGCCGATCGCCGGCGCGCCGCGCACAGCCATCGAATGGATGCCCTCGGCGACATCAGCAGCACCGCGGCAGTCGAGATAGCTAACCTCGCGCGGCAGCACACGCTGGTCGAGCATCTGCAGGTGCGTGGAATGCCAGACCAGCGGTTGGACTGCAGAAGTCATCGGGGACGCTCAGATAGAATGTGCAGCCATTTTACCGGGCATCACACCTCCCCATGATGACTGTCGACCTGCTCGTCGCGCCACGCTGGCTGGTTCCCATCGAGCCGGCCGGTATTGCACTGACCGCGCACGCTCTGATCGTCGACGGCGGCCGGATCAAGGACATCCTGCCGTTGACCGAAGCCGAGCAGAAATATGCGCCGCGCGAGCGGCTCGTGCTCGACCAGCACGCGGTCATGCCCGGTCTGGTCAACACGCACACGCACGCGGCGATGAGCTTGCTG
>JALYJV010000296.1 GCA_030775105.1 Pseudomonadota bacterium
GTCGTGAACTTGCCGCCGATATGCATCACCAGACCCGGCTTCGGAATGTGCACATCGAATTCGCGGGAGACCGCGGCGAGCGAGGCGGTGTCCTCGGCCTGCAGCATGCGCGCGCCGGCAAAGCGGCCGATCACATCAGCCTCGGTCCAGTTGATGCCGGGCAGGCCCTTGCGCACGCCTTCGAGCAGATAGCGGGTTTCGTCATCGTTCGGCAACGCCTGCTCGGGCGTGTCGATCTGCTGCTCGGTCGTACCGACGAGGGTGTGACCGTACCAGGGGATCACGAAGAACACGCGCCCGTCGGCCGCGGTCAGCAGGAAGGCTTCGTTGCAGCCGGCAATCGCCGGCAGCACCAGATGCGTGCCCTTGATCAGCTTGACCCTGGGGGCGGCCGCACCGAGCAGGCCCGGTGCCCACGGCCCGGCAGCGTTGACGACAACCTTGGCGCGGATGTCGAACGTGGTGTCCCCGGCCAGGTCGCGAACCCGCGCGCCACTGACGCGCCCGTTCGTATCATTCAAGACCTCGGCCTGCACACGGTTCGCGCACACCGCGCCGCTGGACTGCGCCGCAGCGGTCACCACGAGCGTCACGCGCGCATCGTCTTCCTGGCAATCGCCGTAGCGAAAGCCGCCGAGCAGGCGATGCGGATCGACAAACGGATAACGCGCCAGCAGCTCGCGCGGACGATGGAACTTGTGGCGCGGCACCGGCTGCTTGCCGTAGGCCATCAGGTCGTAGAGCACCAGCCCGGCGGAAATCATCAGCGGACTCGCACGCGGGCCCTTCCACATCGGCAGCACGAAATTCAGCGGACGCACGAGGTGCGGCGCGATGCTGTACATGGTGCGGCGTTCCTTCAGCGCATGGCGAACCAGGCCAAACTCGTAATGTTCGAGATAGCGCAGGCCGCCATGAATAAGCTTGCTCGACGCTGACGAAGTCCCTGCCGCCCAGTCGCTCTTTTCGATCAGAGCCACCGACAGTCCGCGACTCGCGGCGTCATACGCGGTCCATGTGCCGTAGATGCCGCCGCCGATCACCAGCACATCGAACTCTGGCTCGCGGAGCGCATCGACGTTGCGGATCAGCGGAAACGCAGGAATGGCGGTCATGGTCGCAACGGACTCCGGATGCGCTACTTGTAGATCGCCTCGGTCTCGAAATGGCCCTTGGGTTGACGGTGCAGATCGATGTAGCGCTGCGCAATGCGCGTCGGATCGAACTTGGTGCCGTGCTGGACGAAGCCGTAGACGGTCACCGTCGCGACGTGAACACCATGCATGCCCATCTCCTGCGCCAGCGTATAGGTCAGTGAACGCAGCGCGGCCTTGTCCATCGACAACGACGAATAGTCGGCCGCCGGCTCGTAGGCGAAACCGCCGCCGGTGAACAGGATCGTGCCGCGCTTGCGCTCGATCATCGCCGGCGCCACCGCGCGCGCTGCGACCAGTGCAGAGACCACATTGACCCTGAAATTCGCGACGATGTCATCGAGCGCAACGCTCAACGGCCGTCCGGGGGCATGCGACGCGACGTTGTAGACCAGCACGTCCGGCGCCCCGAAGGCCGCGCGTGCGGCGTCGATACCGGACTTGAGCGAGGCCTCGTCGCCGGCGTCTGCGGCAATCGCCAGGGCGCGCCGACCGGTTTTCTGCTCGAGTTCCTCGCAGTATTCCCGCAGGTGTTCGCTGCGACGCGCCAGCAGGGCAATGTCATAACCCTCGTGGGCAAAGGCCATGGCGACGGCGTGACCGATACCGGGGCCAACGCCAATGACCAGACAGCTGGGCCGGGTACTGTTCGAGGCGGTGGCGACAGCGCTCATGGCGAAAGAGAACCCCTGCATGCAACAACCGCGGCCGGGCAGCCGCGTGCAGATTATGCGGGGATCGCCGCGGAATGCGATATGGACCTACACGGTTTCAAGCTGAAATATGGACCGTTCACTCTGGCCGGGGCAGCCGAAAGGCGGCACACTGAGCCGCTGCCCCGGCAGCCTTTCTTTTGTACGCCTCCAATAAACCGAATGAATGACACGTCTGCCCTGCTGGGCCAGTTGAAAATCGATCGTGGTGGTATTCAGAACGAGCCCTCCGGCGGCAAGCGCTGGGTGCTGTGGCTGGGGCTGCTCGCCATCGTCGTCGCCGGACTACTGTTCTGGCTGCTGAGCGGCTCCGGCAAACTCGCAGTGCAGACCACTACCGTGCGCGCCCTGCCGGCGGGCGGCGGCGTCCAGGCGTCAGTGCTGGATGCGTCGGGCTATGTCGTCGCACGGCGGCGGGCCACGGTGTCGTCGAAGATCACCGGCAAGGTCGTCGAAGTGCTGGTCGAGGAAGGCATGGCGGTCAAGGCGGGCGATGTGCTCGCACGGATCGACGACATCAACGCCGTCGCCCAGGAAAAACTCGCAGAGGCCCAGCTCTCCGCCGCGCGTGCCCAGCTCGGCGAAGTCCGCGTGCAGCAGGCTGAGGCGCTGCGTCAGCTCGAGCGCACGCGTGAGCTGGCCGGACGCAAGCTGGTCAGCGTGCAGGCGCTCGACACCGCGC
>JALYJV010000297.1 GCA_030775105.1 Pseudomonadota bacterium
TAGCCGATGACCGCGTTGGCCGCAGTGATCAGCACCGGGTTGCGCGCCAGCGCCTCATTGAGCCGGGCCGAGCGCACGGTGAAGCCGGCGATCGCGCGATCCGCGAGCAGGCGACTGCTGGTGCTGAGCAGGTGCAGGCTCTGCAGCAGGTTGTGCGCGATCACCGGCAGCATCACGTTGAGCTGGAAATTGCCGCTTTGCGCCGCGACCGTGATCGCTGCATCGTTGCCGATGACCTGGGCCGCAACCATCGCGACCGATTCCGGAATCACCGGATTGACCTTGCCCGGCATGATGCTCGAACCCGGCTGCAGGGCTGGCAGCTCGATCTCGCCGAGGCCGGCAAGCGGACCCGAGTTCATCCAGCGCAGGTCATTGGCGATCTTCATCAGCGCGATTGCCAGCACTTTCAGCTGGCCGGACAACTCGGCGGCGGTGTCCTGGCTCGACAAGGCCTCGAAGAAATTCTCGGCCGGCTTGAAGCGCAGCCCGGTCTCGCGCGTCAGCACCACACAGAACCGCGCAGCGAAGCGCGGATCGGCGTTGATGCCCGTCCCCACCGCAGTGCCGCCCTGGGCCAGCCGCTGCAGGCGCGGCTGAACATCCTTGAGGCGCGCGAGCGCCTGCGCAATCTGGGTCTCCCAGCCCGACAGTTCCTGTCCCAGCGTTAGCGGCATCGCGTCCATCAGATGGGTGCGGCCGGTCTTGACCACGCGCTGCAGGGCACGCGAGCGCTGCGCCAGCGTGCGCCGCAGATGCGTCAGCGCCGGCAGCAACTGCTCATGCAGTTCCAGTGCGGAAGAAAGATGAATCGCGGTCGGAATCACGTCATTCGACGACTGCCCGTAGTTGACGTCATCGTTCGGATGCACCGCCCGGCCGAGCTGCGCGCTGGCAAGGTGGGCGATGACCTCGTTGGCATTCATGTTGCTCGAAGTGCCGGAGCCGGTCTGGAACACATCAATCGGAAACTGGGTGTCATGTTCGCCGGCGGCGACCGCGCGCGCCGCACTGGCAATGGCGCGCGCCTTGTTCTGCGGAATCAGCTTGAGATCGGCATTGGCCTGCGCGGCGGCAGCCTTGATCAGACCGAGGGCGCGGATGAACGCGCGCGGCATCGCGAGCCCGGAAACCGGAAAGTTTTCAATCGCACGCTGGGTCTGCGCACCCCAAAGCGCGTCGGCGGCCACCTGCAGTTCCCCCAGGCTGTCGCGCTCAATCCGACTGGAGGATCCGGGTTGGGTTGTCACTTTCTTTCGAGTTTGTGCGCGGCGCATGACGTTCGAGTGATCGTTGGGGGCTGGGCTCGGATAAAATACGCCTTTCCGCTCCCCGCAATGCAGACGGCTATGCCCGCCTGCCTTAGGCTGACTCCATGATCCTGAACTCCCTGACCGCAATTTCTCCCGTTGACGGCCGCTATGCGGAAAAGACCGTGCCCTTGCGCGGCATCTTCAGCGAGTACGGCCTGATGCGTTATCGCGTGCTGTCCGAAATCCGTTGGCTGGCCACCCTCGCCGCCCAGCCCGGCGTCAGCGAAGTCGCCCCGCTGTCGACCGCCGCGCGTGAAAAGCTCGACCGCATCGCCGAGAACTTCAACATCGAGGAAGCCCAGCGCGTCAAGGCGATCGAAGACACGACCAATCACGACGTCAAGGCGGTCGAGTACTACCTGAAGGAACGCATCAGCTCGCAGCCCGAGCTGAACGACATCAAGGAGTTCATTCACTTCGCCTGCACTTCGGAAGACATCAACAACCTCGCCCACGCGCTGATGCTCAAGGACGCGCGCGAGACGGTGCTGATGCCGGCCATCGACAAGCTGATCAACTCGATCGGTGGTCTGGCGCTGACGTATGCCGAGCAACCGATGCTCGCACGCACCCATGGCCAGCCAGCCTCGCCGACCACGCTCGGCAAGGAAATGGCCGTGTTCGCGCAGCGCCTGCGGCGCCAGCGCAAGCAGTTTGCCGAAGTACAGATTCTCGGCAAGATGAATGGCGCGGTCGGCAACTGGAATGCGCACTACGCCGCGTATCCGGATGTGGACTGGCCTGAAGTGGCGCGCGGATTTCTTGTGGAACTCGGCATCGAAGAGTCGCCGGCGACGACGCAGATCGAGCCGCATGACTACATCGCCGAATACTTCCACGTGCTCGCGCGCATCAACACGATCCTGATTGATTTCTGCCGCGACATCTGGGCTTACATCTCGGTCGGCTACTTCAAGCAGCGCACCGTTGCCGGCGAAGTCGGCAGCTCGACGATGCCGCACAAGGTCAACCCGATCGATTTCGAGAACGGCGAAGGCAACCTCGGCCTCGCCAATGCGATTCTCCAGCATCTGTCGGAGAAACTGCCGATATCGCGCTGGCAGCGTGACCTCACCGACTCGACCGTGCTGCGTAACCTCGGCGTTGGCGCCGCCCACTCGCTGATTGCCTACCAGGCGATCGGCAAGGGGATCGGCAAGCTCGAAGCCGATGCCTGGCGCATGGGCATCGATCTCGACAGCAACTGGGAAGTGCTCGGCGAAGCGATCCAGACCGTGATGCGCCGCTACGGCCTGCCAGAGCCATACGAACAACTCAAGCGCCTCACGCGCGGTCAGAAGATCGGCCGTGATGCGATTCGCGAATTTATCTCGGGGCTCGATCTGCCGGAAACGGAAAAAGTGCGTCTGATGACAATGACCCCAGGCAGCTATATCGGCAACGCGATCGAGCAGGCCAGGGCAGCGCGATAAGCTTGACTGACATCTCGACTAAGCTCATGGATGAAGATGCGCCACAGGGACAGGCCGGGTTTACAGAGGCATTGAAGCAACTGCTTCCGGTTGCCAGGCAGCGTGTGGCGATCCTCAGTCCTGAACTACCCGCGAGCTCCTACGGCGACGCTGATGTTGTCGAGTTGATCAAGCAATTCCTGCTCTCGAATGATCGGTCGCAGCTGCGGGTGCTGGTCGAATCTCCGGACCGGACGATGAAGCAGGCGCATCGCCTCGTCGAACTGGGGCGCCAAGTCAGCAGCCGCGTCGAGTTTCGCCAGCTGACCGACGAACAACGCGGGATTGACGAAGAGCTGGTTATTGCCGACGAAGCCGCGTGGATGCAACGTGCACCAAAGCTGAATTTGCAAACCAGTCTGTATCTGCAGGCTTCGTTGAACGCACGCCTGCAATTGCGCCGCTACGACGAGCTCTGGGATCGCGCTGTGCCCGCGCGCGATTTCTACGTGCTCGGCATATGACACGGGCTGGCTTACTTGCCGCAGGAGGCACTCAGATTCGTCTGAGCAGCGAGCAGTGCGCCACCTTCCGCGGTCTTGAAAAACGCCAGATCGCCAGCCATGCGAGTGACGTAGTCGACCGCCGACTTGTAACCGACGAGCTGGTCCTGGATGCCGTCGATGCGCTGTCCAAGCAGAGTCACCTCGGCATAGTCCTGACGCACGTAGGCTTCGACCGAATCGTCGCGCAGGCGGTCCTGCTCGCAGTACAGCGTGAGCTGCG
Organism: Pseudomonadota bacterium; assembly: GCA_030775105.1. Lineage (GTDB taxonomy): Bacteria > Pseudomonadota > Gammaproteobacteria > Nevskiales > Nevskiaceae > Solimonas. The sequence goes on from JALYJV010000297.1 coordinate 3,512, forward strand.
CCGGGGTACTACGGATCGCGTTGAACACGGCAGTTGCCTGCGCTGCCGTGGCGACGGTATGCGCCATCGCCGGCAACGCGAGCAGCACAAGACCGAGTCCCCTAATGTGGGCTCGAACAGCCATATCACTTCTCCTGGGAACTTCGACGTGTCACGTTCGACAAGCGCGAGCCGGTCGATAATCACATGGGTCTAGGTTTCGTCCGGCGCAATCCGTTCGCGGGCACGGATCATGGCCCGCGCATGTTCCGGTATGGCCTTGGGCCGTTGGCTCTCGTAGTCGAACCAGACGACGACCCCGCGGGTAACGGCAACCGGCTTGCCATCGACGAACATGCCGGCGAGGCTGTTCATCGAGCTGCGGCCTAAGCGCACGATACGAAATCCGATCGTGACCGTCGCCGGGTGATGGACCTGGGCCAGAAAATCACCGGCCAGACTTGCCAGAATGAAGCCGTCGCGCTTCCAGAAGTGCTCGTCTCCCTTCATCAACTCGGTGAAGTAGTCCAGCCGCGCACTTTCATCGAAGGTAAAGAACCGCGTGTTGTTGACGTGCCCCAGGGCGTCCAGATCAGACCAGCGCGTTTCGATCTTGATCGAGTGGGTGAAATCTTCGAGCTCTATGGTGTCTTTCATGTGTCGTGCGCAGCTAGCGGGAGTGATTGGTCCGGCCAATAAAAAACGCGGCCATCTTGCGATGACCGCGTTGGGTAAAACTAAAGCGACCGCTTAGTTCGCAACGAGCAGCTTGAACTCGACGCGGCGGTTTTCGGCACGGCCATCAGCGGTATCGTTGGAAGCCAGCGGCTTGGTTTCACCGTAGCCCATCGCTGACAGACGCGTGGCTTCAATGCCGTGAGCGATCAGGTACTGGCGAACCGACTCAGCACGCTCCTGCGAGAGCATCTGGTTGTAGGTCTCCGCACCATTGGAGTCAGTGTGACCACCGATCTCGACGCTGACGTTGGCCTGGTTCTTCATCGAAGTCGAAACGTCATCGAGGATGGCGCGAGCGGCCAGATCCAGCACGGCCTGGTCGTTCTCGAAGTTGACGCCGCGCAGAACCAGGGTCTGGCCAACGACGCAACCCTTGTCGTCAACCTTGACGCCAGCCGGAGTGCCCGGGCAGAGATCCAGAGCGTTGGTAACGCCATCGCCGTCGCTGTCGTCAGTGAGGTTGAGCGTGCAGCCCTTGGCATCCACTGCGGTGCCGGCCGGGGTCGCCGGGCACTGATCGAGGCTGTCGAGGACACCATCACGATCCAGATCCGAACCGCAATCTGCGCGACCGGTGACCGGGTCAACCACCGCCAGACCGCAGGCCGGAGCCGGTGCAGCATCAGCATGGTCGGCAACAGCGAAGAACTGGGTGAGCGGAACCTGGAGGCCGACACTGACGCGGTAGTCAACCAGCACGTCTTCGCCTTCAACCGACTGATCGTCGAGCTGACCAAGCACACGGCCTTCGGCGCGAACGGCAACACCGTGCCAGTTCAGCGGGATCAGCGCGCCGCCGCCCACGTTCAAACCGAAGTGCTCATGATCGTCGCCGCGCACGTCGTTCTGCACCGCGCCAAGACCCAACAGCGCAAACGGCTTGAAACCGGAGCCGGACGAAGCGTCTTCGCCCCAGCCAAAAGCACCGAAGTCATACACGAGGTCGAGCATCAGACCACGCTGATAGTCCGGATTGCCGTCGACCTCGCGATCGCGCTCGATCGCGTGGAACGTCAGTTCCGCAGCCCACTTCTCATAACCATGCGCGGTCAGCGGCCAGCCAAAGTGGGCGCTGAAGCCCTGGCCATCGTCGGAATCACGGGCGCGGTCGGAGAATTCGTACAGGTAGGCAGCGCCGACGTACGGGATGTCATAACCTTCAGTCGTGACAGCGTGCGCGGAACCGGCCCAGATCACTGCGGCAGCCGCAGCGGAGATCAGCTTCTTTTGCATATTGAACCCCCAAAATAGCCAAGCGTTAATTTTCTAGTGACCGGACTCTACTGGAATCCGGTTGCCAGCGGCAACCGGAATTCACGACAAATTTGACCTAAGCAGAGGACCCTGCAGGGCTTCCTGTCGTCGCCTGTACGCATTCGCGAATCAGCGCCGGACCGCGATAGATGAATCCGCTGTAGATCTGCAGCAAGTCGGCCCCCGCATTCCGTCGTGCGAGCGCATCGGCTCCACTGACGATTCCACCCACACCAATCAGCGGAAAACCGGCACCGACACAACTGCGCAGCCGCCGCATGACCGCTTCGGCCAGCGGTCGCAGTGGCCTGCCCGACAGTCCACCACTCTCGCCGGCCAGCGGATCGGCTTCGACGCCAGAACGGCTGATCGTGGTGTTGGTGGCGATCAGGCCGTCCATGCCGCACTCGCGCGTGACGCTGGCGATGATGTCGATCTGCTCGTCGGTCACGTCCGGCGCAATCTTGACCACGATCGGCCGACGCAGGCCGTGCTGATCGGCCAGCGCCTTGCGCTCACCATCGATCGCCATCAGAAGTCCGCGCAGATTCGACTCGTCCTGCAACTCGCGCAGGTTCTTGGTATTGGGCGAAGAGATATTGACCGTTATATATGACGCGGCGGTGTACACCTTGCGAAGGCAGTGCAGATAGTCATCGGCCGCACGTTCGATCGGCGTATCGAAGTTCTTGCCGATGTTGATGCCGAGCACCCCGCGGTAACGCGCCCGCGCAACTTGCTGGAGCAGGTGATCGACGCCTTTGTTGTTGAAACCCAGTCGATTGATCAGCGCCTGGTGCTCCGGGAGGCGAAACATGCGCGGCCGTGGATTGCCGGGCTGCGGCCGCGGCGTGACGGTGCCGACTTCGACGAAGCCGAAACCCAGGGCATCCCAGGCACGCAGGCATTCGCCATTCTTGTCGAGTCCGGCGGCGAGGCCCACCAGATTGCGGAACTCGAGGCCCATCAACTTCACCGGTGCTGGCTGGTCGACACAGCGGAACGGCGCCGTGGACAACAACGGCAGGCGCCGGAACACATCAAGCGTCAATTCGTGCGCGCGTTCAGCATCAAGCTTGAACAGCAGGTTGCGGGCCAGTGCGTACATCGGGATTCCGGTTTCTGGTCTATGAATATTTAGGCGTCGCCGCCGGCGGCGGCACCCCAACGGCAATGTTCTCGACGGCAGCAAACGCTGCCGGCACCCGTCCAGCGATGCGTTCGCGCAAGGCCCGCGGCATTGGCAAGGTGCGCGCCACCTGATGACGCACTGCGCTGATC
>JALYJV010000298.1 GCA_030775105.1 Pseudomonadota bacterium
ACGGCGTTGAAGATGTCGGTCTCGGTGACGATGCCGATGATCTTGCCGCCCTGCTCGACCGTCAGACGGCTGAAGTTGTGGTCGGCGATCTTGGCCGCGGCTTCGCGGATGCTCATCTCGGCCGGCACCGACACGACGGGACGCGTGCAGATGTCCTTGACCTTGGTGGTCGCCGGATTCTTGCCGGCGCGAACGATCTTGGCGACGATGTCACGGCGGGTGAAGACGCCCCAGCTGCCCTTGGCATCCGGCTCGACGACCACCGAGCTGATGTTGTTGTCGGTCATCAGGTGCATCGCGCTTTCGACCGTCTCGCTGTCGACGACGGTGATCAGCGAACGCGTCATGAGATCCGCGACGGTCTGCGGCACGCGGCCTGTGTCCGTCATCTCTTCCATAGGCTGCAGCAGACGGCGAATCTCGCGCTGCTTGCGTTCCTTTGCCAGCTGCGCCTGCTGCGACTTGCGCTTGGCTTCGAGATCGACACCACCCTGGATGCGCTCGATCAGCGCATCGGCAAACTGGCTGGTGCCGACTTCGGTCGCGCCATCAATCTGACGGGCGAAGTCGTAGGTCACGATGCCGTCGCCGATCACTTCCGGATAGACCAGCGTGATCAGATCAGCCGCTTCCTGCCAGCCCATGTACTCAAGCATCATCACGCCGGAGAACAGCAGCGAGCCCGGGTTGACCTTGTTGAGATTGGCGTACTTCGGCGCCGTGCCGTGAGTCGCCTCGAACACCGCGATGTTGTCGGACATGTTGGCGCCCGGTGCAATGCCCATGCCGCCCACTTCCGCAGCCACCGAATCCGACAGGTAGTCGCCGTTGAGATTCGGCGTGGCGAGCACGTCGAACTCATCCGGGCGCAGCAGCATCATCTGGAACATGATGTCGGCGATGCGATCCTTGATGACGATCTTGCCTTCCGGCTGCTTGCCCTTGTATTCGTTGTAGAGCTGCTCTTCGGTGATCGTGACGCTGCCGAATTCCTCGCGCGCGACTTCGTGGGCCCAGTTGCGGAACGCGCCTTCGGTGAACTTCATGATGTTGCCCTTGTGGACAAGGGTCACCGATTCACGGCCGTTGTCGATCGCGTACTGGATCGCCTTGCGCACGAGGCGCTTGGAACCGAACGCAGAAATCGGCTTGATGCCGATGCCGGCGCCCTCGAAGAACTTGGCCTTCATTTCCTCCTTGAGGAACTTGGCAACCTTTTCGTTCTCCGGCGTGCCGGACTTGTATTCAATGCCCGCGTAAACGTCTTCGGTGTTCTCGCGGAAGATCACGACATCGACCTTGCCCGGATTTTTCAGCGGGCTCGGCACGCCGGCGTAATGACGCACCGGACGCACGCACGCGTAAAGATCAAGATCCTGACGCAGCGCGACGTTGAGCGAGCGGAAGCCGCCGCCGACCGGGGTGGTCAGCGGGCCCTTGATCGAGACGACGAGATCCTGCAGCACCTTGAGCGTTTCGTCCGGGCAGTAGTTGCCGTCGTACAGACCCGCAGCCTTCTCGCCGAGGAAGGTTTCGCACCAGTGAATCTTGCGCTTGCCGCCGTACGCCTTGCTCACCGCGGCATCCCAGATGCGCAGGCAGGCCTTGGTGATGTCGGGACCGATGCCGTCGCCTTCCACGTAGCCGACGATGGGCTGATCCGGCACGTTCACCTTGCCGTTCTTGATGGTGATCTTTTCGCCGGTGTCGGGAATCTTGATGTGACGGTACGCGGACATGTGAACTGTCTCCGGGCGCTAATTTTTGATCTGTTATTTCTGCAGAATACTACGCTGGTTGCGGTCCAGAGTGACGCGAGCATGGCGCTTAGGCTAACGTCTGTACCACTACTAGAAATGGAGGCGGCCGCATGAATGCACTGATCCCCGTAAGCCACGGTTCCGAGTCGCTCGAAACCATCACCATCGCCAACATCCTGCGCAGGGCCGATGTCGAAGTCACTGTGGCCAGCATCACCGACAGTCTCGTCGTTGACGGCACCCGCTCGATCAAGATCACCGCAGATGCGAAGTTCGCCGAAGTCGCGCAAAAGGACTTTGATCTGATCGTGTTGCCGGGTGGCGAAGTTGGCGCCAAGGCACTGGGCGCTCATGCCGCGCTGATGAGCAAGATCGTGGCGCAGCGGCGCGACCATCGCTGGTACGGCGCGATTTGCGCCGCGCCTGCACTTGCCCTCCATCCGCACGGTCTGCTCGATGGCAAGAAGGCGACCTGCTATCCGGCCTTCCGCACAACTTTGCTCCATTACGTCGATCTACCGGTCGTCGTTGACGGCCATTGCATTACTGGTCAGGGGCCCGCTGCAGCGGTTGCATTCGGCTTGCAGCTGGTCGAAAGCCTCCTGGGCTCGGCCAAGCGCAAGGAAGTCGCTGAAGGGCTACTCGCCTAACGTGTTCCGCACCAACAAAAAACGCCCGCTTCAGGCGGGCGTTTTTCGGCTTGAGCCAAAAGCGCAGGGTCAGGCTGCCTTCTTGCCGCCGACCGCTTCCTTGAGCATTTTTTCCAGCTCGCCGGACTGATGCAGGTCCAGGGTGATGTCACAGCCGCCGATCAACTCGCCCTTGACGTACAGCTGGGGGAAGGTCGGCCAGTTGGCAAACTTCGGCAGCGCGCGGTAAACCTCTTCGTCCTCGTAGATGTTCACGTAGGCAAACGGCGCACCACAGGCCTTGAGCGCCTGCACGGTGCGCGCAGAAAAGCCGCACTGGGGGAAATCCGGCGTGCCCTTCATGTACAAAATGATTGCGTTATCAGTGACTTGCTTCTTGATACGCTCGAGTACATCCATTGCATTCTCCCGAGTCCCGGAAATGGCGGGTAAGTGACGGCGGCGGATTATACGCGTGCAGGTGACATTCAAGTGAAGCGAGTATGGTCTGAACTCTCTGCAGCTATTGAATTTGACTCCCCCGTCGCCTATTTTGTTCGCCCTTTTGAACAAGCCACGGCGTTCGCGCCTGAGCCAGACCGAGGTTGACCCCATGGCATTGACGCTCCCCGACCTTCCCTACGCCCGTGACGCTCTGGTTCCGCATATGTCGGCGGAAACCTTTGACTATCACTACGCCAAGCATCACAAGGCCTACGTCGACAACGGCAACAAGCTGATTGCCGGCACCGAATTCGAGAACATGGACCTGGAGGAGATGGTCAAGAAATCCTCCGGCAAGATCTTCAACAACGTCGCGCAGGTCTGGAATCACACCTTCTTCTGGAACTGCCTGACACCGAAGCAGGCGCAGCCGGGCAAGAAACTGACCGACGCGCTGATCAAGGCGTTTGGCGGCGTCGAAGACTTCAAGAAGCAGTTCACTGAATCCGCCATCGGCAACTTCGGCTCCGGCTGGACCTGGTTGGTGAAGAACGCCGACGGCAGCCTCGCAATCGTCAACACCGCCAACGCCGGCTGCCCGCTGACCGAAGGCAAGACGCCGCTGCTGACCTGCGACGTCTGGGAACACGCCTACTACGTCGATTACCGAAACGCCCGTCCGACCTATCTCGAGCATTACTGGGCGCTGGTGAACTGGGCATTTGTCGAGCAGAATCTCGGCTGAACAAGCGTCGAGCGGGGCCCGAAGGGTCCCAAGCTGACGACAATGGAGAACGAAGGGGCTGCGCTGATGCAGCCCTTTCCCTTTTTTGGAGCATCAAAGATGGCACGTCATTTCCTGCGATTGACCGACCTCAGCGCCGCCGAAGCAAGATCCGTCGTGGATCGCGCGATCGCGCTGCGCGCACGGCCGGATCCTTCGCATCGCCCCTTCGTGGGCAAGACGCTGGCCATGATCTTCATGAAGAACTCGACGCGCACGCGCGTCAGTTTCGAATCCGGCATGGCGCGCTTCGGCGGTCATGCACTGTTCCTGCAGGCCGGCAGCACCCAGCTCGGCCGCGACGAGCCGATCTCGGATACGGCGAAGGTAATCTCGCGCATGTGTCACGCGATCATGATCCGCAATGACTCACATGCAGACCAGGTTGAACTCGCCGCGCATTCGCGCGCGCCGGTCGTCAATGGCCTGTCCGAGTTGCACCACCCGTGTCAGCTGCTCGCCGACATCCAGTGCTGGATCGAGCATCGTGGCGATCCCAAGGGCAAGGTTGCCGCATGGATCGGCGACGGCAACAATGTCTGTCATTCATGGATCGACGCCGCGCGCCTGTTCGATTTCACGCTGCGCATCGCCACTCCGCCCGGCTTCGAGCCCAAAGCCGACATCGTCGCCTCCGGCGGCAAGCACATCGAAGTCGTCGCCAACGCCAAGGCGGCTGCGACCGGCGCTGACATTGTCATCACCGATACCTGGACCAGCATGGGTCAGGAAGCGGAAACCCAGCGCCGCCTCAAGGCCTTCGCCAACTACTGCGTCGATGCCGCGCTGATGGCGCACGCCAAGCCGGACGCAATCTTCCAGCACTGTCTGCCCGCGCATCGCGGCGAAGAAGTCACCGCGGAAGTCATCGACGGTCCGCAGTCCGTGGTCTGGGACGAAGCCGAGAACCGCATGTGGGCGCAGATGGCCTTGCTCGAATTCCTGCTCGCGACCTGAGACCCCGATGACCATGGAGCTTCCCTGGTATGTCACCGACGTGCAGGCGACCGTCGCCGCAGCGCTGAAGGAAGACATCGGCAACTGCGACTACACGGCGCAGCTGGTTTCGGCGGACCGCATCGCCAATGCGAAAGTCATCTCGCGCGAAGCGGCGGTGATCTGCGGGCAGCCGTGGGTCAATGAAGTGTTTCGCCAGATCGAACCTACGCTGGTAATCAGCTGGAACTGCGCCGATGGCGACCGCGTCAGCCCCAATCAGACGCTGTTCACGCTGCAGGGGCGTGCACGTTCGATGCTGAGCGGCGAGCGCACCGCGCTGAATTTTCTGCAGACCCTGTCGGCAACGGCAACAGCGGTCAGCCGCTATGTCGAGGCTGTCAGCGGCACCGCCTGCCGCATCGCGGACACACGCAAGACTTTGCCGGGTCTGCGCAACGGCCAGAAGTACGCCGTGCTGTGCGGCGGTGGCGTCAATCACCGCATCGGTCTGTACGACGGCATCCTGATCAAGGAAAACCACATCGCTGCGGCCGGCGGCATATCGCCAGCCATCGCCCAAGCGCGTGCGCTGCAGGCCGGCGTGCCACTGATGACCGAAGCCGAAACGCTGGATGAAGTGCGCGCTGCGCTCAACGAAGACGTTGACCTGTTGCTGGTCGATGATTTCCCGTTAGAAGCCCTGCGCACCGCGGTCGAACTGACTCGCGCGCATCGCAATGCCGGCGGCAAGACCCTGATCGAATATTCCGGCGGCGCGAACCTGAATACGGTCGGCGAGATCGCACGTACCGGTGTCGACCGCATCTCGGTCGGCGCGATCACCAAGCACATCAACGCGGTCGACCTGTCGATGCGCCTCAGC
>JALYJV010000299.1 GCA_030775105.1 Pseudomonadota bacterium
CTTCGACATTGAGCATCTCGTGGAGGACGAACTGCATGTCGCGCAAGGGGGGGGTGTAGCTAGGCATTGCCGGGGCTCCAGTCTCTAAGGTGAAAAAGCGGAAAAGTGGAAATCTAGTCCGTAAAGAGTACCGCAGCGGCGCTGCTGACGGCAGCAGCGAAAGTGCCGCAAAGCCTTTTCCCAGGCGGATTTCAGCGATTTTTCACAATTCTGGTCCCGGGACTGCAAACGAAACCCGCTAAAATTGCGCGCATGAATCCCGCAATCCTGATCGGCGCCTTCTTGGGCCTGGCTTTCTATGGCTGGCGTGGCGCGCTGATCGGCGCCGCCATCGGCTACTTCCTCAGTCAATTCCTGCGTGGCTCGGTGCAGCGCGTCGTCGGTGCCGCGAGCGAAGCGCAGGCGCAGTTCGTCGAATCGACTTTTGCGGTCATGGGGGCGGTCAGCAAGGCTGACGGCACGGTCACGCACGAGGAGATTGGCCTCGCCGAAACCCTGTTCGCGCAGTTCCGCATGTCGCCGGCGACACGCGATACCGCGAAGGCTGCGTTTGCGCGTGGCAAGGCCGCGGACTTCGATCTCGATGCCGAAGTCGCGCGCTTTGCCCGCGCCAGCCGTGGCCAGCGCGTGCTGCACCAGATGTTCATCCAGGTGCAGCTCTCGGCGCTGGCGGCGGACGGGCGCGTCCACGCCGCCGAGCACGCGATGCTGCTGCGCATCGGCCGCGGACTGGGTTTGAGCGAGGTCGAGATCAGTCAGCTCGAATCGATGCTGCGTGGCGGCCCGGCGAGCGCCGGTCGCGGTGGCGTGTCTTCGTCGCAAAAACTCGATGAGGCCTATCGCGTGCTCGGCGTACCCGCATCGGTCAGCGACGCTGATCTGAAGAAAGCCTATCGCCGCCTGATGAGCCAGAACCATCCGGACAAGCTCGCCGGCCAGGGCCTGCCGGAAAGCATGCGCGCGATGGCCGAACAGCGGACGCGCGAGATCACCGGCGCCTACGAGATCGTCGAAAAAGCCCGAGCCATCGCATGAGCATCGGCACAGGTCGCGGACGATTCATTCCCGGCCTGTGGTGCCTGCTGATGGCCATGCCGCTCGCGGCACAGACGCCGGAACCCGCCGTCGCCGAACCGTTCCAGCCGCGCTGGGAAGCCGGCATTGCCGCGGCGGCGTTCACCGTCGCCGACTATCCCGGCTCCGACGAGTACCGCACGCTGGGCGCGCCGCTGCCCTACTTCGTCTACTACGGCACGGTGCTGCGCAGCGACGAACGTGGTTCGCGCATCCGCCGCGCCCTGACGCCGAATGTCGAGATCAACATCAGCGGCGCCGGCGCGCTGTCGAGTGACTCGAATGGTTCGGAGGCGCGCGAGGGCATGCCCGATCTCGGCTACCTGCTGGAACTGGGGCCGAATCTGGCGCTGGCGTTTGACGGACCGAATCCCGGCGCGAAGATCTACATCAATCTGCCGGCGCGCGGCGTGGTGTCGGTCGGCGATCCCGATCTGAGCTGGCGCGGCATGCTGTTCGCCCCGGAAATCGCCTGGCGCCAGCACTGGCTGCCGAATCGCGCGCTGTCGCTGCGCGTCGCCTATGGCGCCGATTTCGCGAGCACGCGATTGCATGACTATTTCTATGGCGTTGCGCCCGTGTACGCGAACGATGCCCGTCCGGTCTATGAAGCGTCGTCCGGCTATCTGGGCAGCACCGTGAACCTGCGCGTGAGCTACGCGATCAGCCCGACCGTGCGCAGCTTCGTGTCGTTCAGCTACAACAACTATGCCGGCGCCGCCAACGAAGACAGCCCGCTGTTCCGCAGCGAGGATGGCTACTCCGCCGCGCTGGGCGTGTCGTGGTCGTTCCTGCGCTCGAAGCGATCGGCGGTCGTCGAATAGCTGCTGCCCTGCTGCTGTCGCGTAGCCTGGTTTCGCCGAAGGCGAAGCCGGGAAACCCGTTGGCGATCCGAGCCTCCCGGCTCCGCTGCGCGGAACCGGGCTACAGGCACTCGATGCGAACGGGGATTTTTATCTGCCCCAAGCA
>JALYJV010000300.1 GCA_030775105.1 Pseudomonadota bacterium
GGGCCGCCTTGTGCGGCCCGATTCATTTGTGGCGCTTGCGTGATTGCGATGGAGGATGGGCGTAGAACAAAGCTCGAATCTGGCCTTTGGGGGGCTTCACGATGAACCGTTCCGTACTGTTTCTGGCAGTGGTGTTCGGTATCGCTGCAGGAGTTTGGTACCTGTACCAGGCGCGGGTTGCACCGCCTGCGGAGGTCGTTGCCACCACCTCCACAGAAATGCCCCCCGAACCCATGCCGGGTACACCGGTCGGGGCGACGCTGCTACCGGGTCTGGGCAGCTACTCGTTTGCAGTGACCAGCGCACATCCCGATGTGCAGCGCTGGTTCGACCAGGGCCTGAGCCTCACCTACGGCTTCAATCATGACGCCGCCGAGCGTTCGTTCCTCAAGGCCGTTGAACTGGATGCGAACTGCGCCATGTGCTGGTGGGGCGCGGCGCTGGTGTTGGGGCCACACGTCAACGCCGGTATGGATCCTGCCAACAACGGCAAGGCCTGGATGCGCATCAACAAGGCGATGGAGCTGGCGCCGACTACGAGCCCGCGTGAACAGGCTTTCATCAAGGCATTGGCGGCGCGCTATGCCGAAAATCCGGCGGCTGATCGCCGTCCGCTGGATGAGGCCTATGCCAAGGCCATGGGTGAAGTGGCTGCCTCGCGAACCGAAGATGTCGATGCCGCGGTCTTTCATGCAGAGGCATTGATGGATCTGCAGCCCTGGGACTACTACGACGCCCAGGGACAGGCCAAAGGGCGCACGAACGAGGTTGTCGCGACGCTGGAAGCGGTGATGCAGCGCAATCCGGATCATTTCGGTGCTCTGCATCTGTACATCCACGCTGTCGAAGCCTCGAACGATCCGGATCGTGGTGCTGTGGCAGCAGATCGGCTGCGCGAACTTGTGCCCGGTTCGGGTCATCTGGTGCACATGCCGGCGCATATCTATACGCGCGTCGGCCGGTATCACGATGCGGTCGTCGCCAATCAGAAAGCGATCGCTGCGGACGATGCCTATCTCGCGACCTGTCGTCCGGGCGTTGCGGTCTACCCGCTGGCCTACGTCCCGCACAACCATCACTTCCTGTGGTGGGCATCATCAATGGAAGGAGCAAGCGCTGCGGCGATTGCAGCCGCTGATGAGACCGCCAAGCGTGCGACGGTGCCCGAGTTGCTGCGCCTGCCGGATTTCATCTTCCTGCAGGACTTCATGGTCACGCCGCTCAAGGCGCGCACGCAGCTTGGCCGCTGGGATGAGATCGTTGCCACGCCCAAACCGGAAGCCGATCTGGTTTATCCGACGGCAATCTGGCATTACGCCCAAGGCATGGCCGCTGTGCGCCAGGCGCGCCTTGATGCGGCGCAGGAACACCTGACTGCATTGGCAGCAACCGCTGCTGATCCGGCCTGGCAGAACGCGATGATTGGCCCGATGCATCCGCTCTCTGCGACCTTGGGAGTCGCCGAGCGCGTGCTCGCCGGCGAGCTCGCGGCGGCGCGCAAGGATTTTCCTGCGGCCATCTCGGCACTGGAGCAGGGGGTGGCGCTGGAAGATCGCGTGGCCTACTACGAGCCGCCGGTCTGGCATCACCCGGTACGGCAGTTTCTCGCTGCACAGCAACTCGCCGCCGGTCTGGCTACCGCTGCAGAAGCAACCTATCGCGAGGACCTCAAGCGCAATCGCGAAAACGGCTGGTCCCTGTATGGATTGGCGCAGGCCTTGCGCGCGCAGAAACGCGAAGCTGACGCCAAGCAGGTGGACTCGCAATTCCAGAAGGCCTGGACGCATGCGGATATCCAGCTCGAATCTTCGCGTTTCTAGCCCGCATCACCACAGCTTGAGTTGATCGTCTGCGCGGAATACTGTGCGCGCTGGGGTCGCACCCGCGGACCATTTGAAAAACTCCAAGGGAGTCCAGATGAAAGTGCTCAAGTGGTTGGTGATTGGCGTCGTCGTTCTGGTTGTCGGGTTGATCGGTGTCGGCTTCGTGCTGCCGGATACCGCGCGCATCGAACGCTCCGTCGTCGTCAATGCCAAACCTGCGACCGTGTTCACGGTGCTCAATGGCTTCCGCCAGTTCAACAAGTGGTCGCCCTGGGCGAAATACGATCCGAACGCGAAGATCACGATCGAGGGACCGGAATTCGGCGTCGGTGCGAAGCAGAGCTGGGCCGGCGACGAGGGCAGCGTCGGCAGCGGCAGTCAGGAGATCATCGCGTCAGTCCCGAATGAGCGCATCGACATGAAGCTGATCTTCGCCGGCTTCGACAGTGACAACGTCGCGAGCTACACGCTCACACCGAGCGGCGTCGGCACCGAGATCACCTGGGGTTATGAGACGAACGCGAAAGGCGACATCCTCGGGCGCTATTTCAACCTGATGCTCGATTCCATGCTCGGCAAGGATTACGACGACGGCCTGGCCTCGCTCAAGACCCTGGTCGAGAGTCTGCCGCAGATCGATCTGTCGGGATTCAAGATGGAAGTGCTGACGGTGCAGAGTCAGCCGATGGTCTATATGTCCGGTACTGCGTCCGCACCCGAGGCGGGCGCCTTGCTAGGCGCTGCCTATGCCCAGCTGACCGCGCACCTGACAGCCAACCAGCTAGCATCGAGCCAGCCACCGATTGCGATCACGCACGAGTACAACGAAGAAACGCAGCTCTGGAAGTTTGATGCGGCACTGATTGTCGACGGCGCGGCGCCTGTCGCGGCCCCGGATTCGGGGATCCAGGTTGGCAATACCTACGGG
>JALYJV010000301.1 GCA_030775105.1 Pseudomonadota bacterium
CCGCGCCGCACTCGAATCAGTCTGTTATCAGACCTCGGACCTGATGCGCGCGATGGCGCAGGACGCGGTCGCGCCGACAGAGCTCCGCGTCGATGGCGGCATGGTCGTCAACGACTGGCTCACGCAGTGTCTCGCCGACACCCTGCAGACTCCCGTCGTACGGCCGCAGACGGTGGAAACCACGGCACTCGGCGCCGCGTTTCTCGCCGGGCTGCACGTCGGTGTGTATGCCTCGCTCGACGATATCGCCGCGCTGTGGCAGACCGACCGGCGTTTCGAGCCGAAGATGGAAGCGGCGCGCGCGGATGCACTGTACGAGGGTTGGGTCAACGCGGTGAAGCGGGTGCGCAGCTAGTTTGGCGCAGGGATCTCGATACACCCGCTGCGCTGGCACTCGATCCGAACGGAGTTTTGTTGGTCGTCAATAAAGATCCACGTTCGTCTCGAGTGCCGTGCGCAACGCGCACGGTGTATCGAGAGACCGCACGGATCTCAGCCGCTCACCACTTCAAAAACGGCGGCGCACTCAGCGGATGCTTCGAGAACCATTCGCCGGCGAGCTTCATCAGCCGTTTGTGAAAACCGCTGTTCGGGAACGCTGCCTTGACCTCGCGCACGATGCGGCGAGGCACGCCAAGGCGCACCATGCCGAGCGACACATCGACCAGGTCTGCCTTGCGAAACACTTCGACCAGCGGAAAGCGCGGATCGGCATAGGCGCGCAGCTTATGATGCTGGTCGACCATCAGCTCGACTTCCTCACTCCAGTCCTGCAGGCCATTCGCCGCAAGATACTCGCGCGCACGCAGGACGGACGGCGGCAGGTAGTCGACGGTCCTGTCCGACCAGATGCCCAGATCGTGGAAACAGCCGGCAATCACGATCTTGCGGCGTTCGTCTTCGCTGCAGTCGCGGAGCGCAAAACAGAAATGCGCCATGCGGCACACGTGATTGCGGTACGGCACGAAATCCGCACCGAGCTGTTCGCGCCACTGGCCGAGGATGTCTTCGAGTAACGGGATCTGAGTTTCGATACGCACCTGGAATCTCCCTTGCCGCTGCTTCAGATCTTCTTTACGAACTCCGACTTCAGGCCCATTGCGCCGATCCCTTCGATGCGGCAATCGATGTCGTGATCGCCATCGACGAGGCGGATGTTTTTGACCTTGGTGCCGACCTTCACGACCAGTGACGAGCCTTTGACCTTGAGATCCTTGATCACCGTGACGGTGTCGCCATCCTGCAGCGTGTTGCCATTGGCGTCACGCACCACTTTGGTCGCTTCGTCTACGGCAACGAGGGGGGTCTTCTCCCACTCGTGACCGCAGTTCGGGCACACGAAGAGGTTGCGGTCCTCGTAGGTAAATTCGCCGTTGCAGCTCGGGCAATCCGGCAGATCACTCATTTTTGGGGTTCCTGGTGATGCGGAACACTGCCTCGGCTTCGAGAATCAGATCGTGCCGGCAGATGTCGCCGTGCAGACACATCAGCGGTGCGTTGTGCGGACCCTGCAGCCGCGCGAAATGCGGCGTGACCCGATCGAGATAGCGCGTGTCGCGCAGATACAGCTTGACTGACTCGAGCTGCGCCACCGCTGCAGTGCCGGCGAAATGCCGTTGCATGGCATTGCCAAGCACCGCATCCAGATTCGCGAGGGTCTCGTCGAGCTGCCGCAGCGGATCATCCGGATGCGCAGTCGCGTGACCGACCACGCTCGCGGTGCCGGATACCAGCAGGCGTGAATCGTCGCCGGTGCCGATCAGGGTCGCCCGCGAGAAGCTCGGGCTCTGCGGGCCGTACTGGCGCGGATACTGGTAGGCACTGACCTGGCGCGGATTCTCGACCGGCGTTCCCGGTGCCTTGCCGGCGAGGAAGTAGATGACCATGCCCGGCTCGACCATGCCGATCGCCGTCGCCGCCGGCAGCTGCTTCTCGAAGTCCGGCTTCAGTGCCAGCGCGCGCGCGCGGCCGATGCTGAACTGCCGATAGCGCTCGTCGTCGCCGTCGCCGACATTGATGCCGGAGATGAAATTCCAGATGCGCAGGCAGTGCGGATAGCCCTGACGCTGCAGCAGCTGCTCCAGGCCGCTGTAGGTCCTGAGCATCGCGGCGTTCATGTCGAGCAGTTCGTCTTCCGGCAGATAGATGCTGCCGAACAGCACCTCGCCGTTATGGCTGTAGCCGAAACCCTGATCCCAGCCATGCTGCACCGGCAGCGTGCTGACCCACTGCTCGGACCAGTGCGGCGCAGCCAGCGAGGCGATGCCGACGCTCACCCGTCGCGGGTCGCCGCCGCGCTCAAGGCCGAGGCCGAAATCGACCCGTGCCAGCAAGTTGTCGGGCGCAGCGCTGCCGCGAGGGACGAACCCGCCGCGGAAACTGGCGCTGTTGAACAGGGGAAGATTCATGAGAAATGCCGAACTGCCAGCGGCAAGCGCAGGCGGATTCGGCGATTATACGGGGGCGCAAACCAGGGCGACCAAACCCTGGCCGGATCTGGAAATGATGCAGGGGCCGCCAGTGGCAGACCAGAAAGACATGCAGATGGCGCCGACCGGCGCCGGCCCGGCCAGCGCGTGAGTCTCTCCGATCTCGCACTTGCGCTGATCGTTCTGCTCGCCTACACGACGCAGGCGATCTCCGGCTTCGGCAGCACGGTCATCACGATCACCTTGGCCGCGCTGTGGTTGCCGATACCAAGCATCCTGCCGATCTTCGTCATGCTCAACATCCCGTTCTCCGGCTGGCTGCTGTGGCAGGAACGCGCCCACGTCAGCTGGCATCTGCTTGCGCGGGAGATCATGCCGCTGATGACTGGCGGTGCGGTGATCGGCGCCGCGCTGGTGCCGCTGCTCGCCGCCAGCGGCACGATGAAACACCTCTACGGAGCCCTGATCGTTTCGCTGTCGCTGCTGGACCTCTGGCGTCTGTCCCAGCGCCGGCACCAGCGCTTCGTCCCGCCGCTGCGCATGACCATGATCTTCGGTGCCGGCATCGCGCAGGGCCTGTATGCATCGGGCGGACCGCTGCTGGCGGCGGCCACGGCCGGCAGCGGTCTGAGCAAGGCCGCTTCGCGCGCGACGATGATCACGGTCTGGTTCACGATCAATACCGGCCTGACGATCTGGTTGTTTGCTGCCGGAAGCTACAGCGACGAAATGCTGGTCAAGGCCGGCTGGATGTTTCCGGTGACGATGCTGGGCCTGCTGATCGGCAACCGCCTGCATGACCATATCGATGAGCGTCAGTACCGCCTGCTGATCGATGTGCTGCTGCTGATTGCCGGACTGGGGCTGCTGCGATGAACACTTCGATCGACAGCGTCGATCTGCAGTTCAGTCCGACTGCCGCGCTCGCGCTGCAGGGCGTGCTGGCTTTCGTGATCTTCGGCGTCGCGCTGGAACTGCGCCTGGCCGATTTCGCGCGTCTGCTGCGCGAGCCACGCGTTGTGTTGATCGGCCTGATTTCGCAATTGGTCGCGCTGCCCTTGCTGACTCTGGCGCTGGTGTTCGCAACCAACCCGGCGCCGAGCATTGCGCTCGGACTGATGCTCACCGCGGCCTGTCCGGGCGGCAACATGAGCAACGTGCTCACGCACTGGTCCGGTGGACGCACCAGTCTGGCGATGACGATGACCTCGATCTCCAGCCTGATCTCGCCGCTGACCACGCCGCTGATCTTTGGTGTGCTCGGCGGCCTGCATCCGGCGACGCGCACCGCGATGCAGGCCGTGTCGGTGCCGTACAGCGAACTGATCGGTACGATCCTGATCGCACTTGTTACGCCACTGATGCTCGGCATGCTCGTCGCAGAACGCTGGCCGCGTGTTGCCGGGAAACTGCGCAAGCCGCTCAAGCGCGCCGGACTGATCGTGTTCCTGCTGTTCGTCGTGCTGGCAATCGCCGCCAACTATGCGATCTTCTGGCAGGCACTGACGACGATCTTCGTGCTCGTTGCCATCCACAATGCGATTGCCCTCGGCAGCGGTTATTCCATCGCGCGCCTGCTGCGCACCGGTGCCGCCGAAACCCGCGCCATCACCTTCGAGACCGGCGTCCACAACACCGCGCTCGGTCTGACGCTGGTCTTCACGTACTACCAGGGCGTGGGCGGCATGGCCCTGGTGCTCGCCTGGTGGGGCGTCTGGGATCTGATCACCGGCGGCCTGCTCGCGCGTTACTGGTCGCGAAGGCCGCTTGGCGTCGCGCCTGGTGCGAGCGACTGATCGGTGGATACCACCGAAAGCATGTCTTGCCGCCGAGTTACTTTGCTGCGTGATACGCCGGGCTCAGCGCCTTGACCGCTTCGATCATCACCCCGGCATGTTCCGGTGGCGTCTGCTGAAGGATGCCGTGACCCAGATTGAAGATGTGTCCATTGCCTTGACCGAACGAAGTGAGCACGCGGGCGACGGCAGCTTCGATCTTGTCGGGTTGGGCGAGCAGCAGGGTCGGATCGAGATTGCCTTGTAGGGCAACACGATCGCCT
>JALYJV010000302.1 GCA_030775105.1 Pseudomonadota bacterium
AAGCATGGCTATTTCAAGGGCTTGCGCACCCCTTGGCTCGCTCAATTTTGCGTTCAGCGTTGCCTCGGCGTTAATCTGCGGATTCGACTAAACGAGCTGACTATCGGGCGATCGTCTGGAATTTCTATGGCTTGACCGCACGGCCTTGACCCTCCGGCACTTTTCTCGCTCCCGTTTAGACAGAAGACCATATGCCAAAGACTCCGCCATCGCAGCCTGGCCCTCTGCAAAACCACCTGCTCGCTGCCTTGCCATTGGAAGTACAGGAGCGGCTGTTTCCATACATTGAACTCGTGGAGATGCCACTCGGCCATGTTCTGTATGAGTCTGGAGATACGTTGCGTCACGTCTACTTCCCGACGGATTCGATCGTGTCGCTGCTATACGTAATGGAAAACGGTGCTTCTGCGGAGATATCCGTTGTGGGCAACGAGGGCTTGGTCGGCGTATCACTGTTCATGGGCGGTGAGAGCACACCAAGTCGTGCGGTCGTACAAAGCGCCGGGCACGCGTATCGACTTCTTGGTCAGCGCGTCAAGGACGAATTCAATCGCCACGGCGAGATGCTCGTGCTGATGCTGCGCTACACGCAGGCCCTGATAACTCAGATGACGCAAACCGCCGTTTGCAACCGTCATCACTCGATTGATCAACAGTTGTGCCGATGGCTGCTGCTGTCGCTTGACCGCCTTTCGGGGAACAAGCTGACCATGACCCAGGAGTTGATCGCCAACATGCTGGGCGTTCGAAGAGAAGGGGTCACCGAAGCGGCGGGAAAACTGCATAGGTTGGGTGTCATCGAGTACAGCCGCGGCCAAATTACCGTGCTCGACCGACCGAAACTCGAAGCACTCAGTTGCGAGTGTTACGCCGTGGTCAAGAAAGAGTCCGATCGCCTGCTGCCGTATGTTCCTGCACTTGCGTCGGCTCATACGTGTTCGACGAATCGACCGACTTTGGGAGTGACAGCCGGCGCGCGATCATATTGATTCCTTAGCCGAGGAAACTGCGTTCCACGATATCGGCTACGCCGCTGGCGTTCGGGACCTGCACAAAATCGGCGTACTGATAAGCTGGATTCGATAGCGGTAGTAACCCTCTCCAGTCTGCAGGCCGAGCTTGCCCTGGTCGAGGAGATGGGCCTTGATCCAGCCCGCGTTCCTGAGCATCTGTTCATCGCCGTTGGTACGGCCCAAGTGATTCAGGATGTCGAATACGGTCTTCAAACCGACCACGTCCATCAGGCCCAACCCACCCGTCGGCGCCGGACTTGGCGGCCTGAGCTATTCGCGAAACCGCCTTGCTGACCGTCTCATCCCCGGCGCCTGTTCGGACCCCGAAGATTCCCTGATACGAATGTCGGAGTTCCTTGCGTTCACAGCGGCGAATCTCCCCTGAGCTTTGACTCCAGCTCCTTGGTCGCCGTGATGTCGACGAAAGTGATTACGGCACCATCGATCACATTGTCCAGGCGGCGGTAAGGCATGATCCGCACCGAGAACCAGCGCCCGTCGCTGGTGAGGATCTGCTTCTCCGAAAACTTCAGCGTGCGGACGGTCTCATGGACATCCTCGTGCAGCGAAGCGTATTGCAAACTCGTGGTGAGGTCGCTGAGCGGCCGGCCAAAATCACTTTCCCGAAGGTTGATGATCTTCGACGCCCGATCGGTGTAGCGCCTTACATTCAGATCCTTGTCGAGGAACAACATGGCGATATCGGTACTGTTGAGCAGGTTCTTCATGTCGCTCTGCGCGAGCGCGAGATCGTCAAGCTTGGTCTGCATCTCCGCGTTGATCGTCTGCAATTCCTCGTTCATCGACTGCATCTCTTCCTTCGAAGTCGTCAGTTCCTCGTTGGTCGATTGCAGCTCTTCGTTGGTGGACTGCAATTCCTCGTTGGCCGACTGTAGCTCCTCTTTGGAGGCACGCGTTTCCTCGCGCAGGGACTGAATTTCATCCCGATACTGTTGCAGCGCCTCGACATGCGACGCTTCCGCGTCACTTTGTGCCTTGCGACGAGCGCGTCCGACGGGCAGCGTGATGACGTCGCGAAATATAACCATCACCATGCCTTTCAGGGCGGCAGGTTCCTGTAAGGCGTGAACCGTGACGTCAACGCTCTGCAGCCCCTGCGAGCCGGGCACCTGCAGCCCCCGCAGATGGATCGGGTCGCTCTGCATGAGGGCCTGATCCAGAGCGCTGGCGATCGGAACGCGCAAGCCCTCGCGCACCATAGTGTGGAAATTCAGATTAGCCTTGCCCGCTGCCGGTTCCAGGTACTTGCCGGTGTGTCCGGTGATGTAGACGATGTCGCCGGCATGGTTGACGACGACGGCGGGTGGCGCATGCACCTGCAGCAACAGCTGGTCGGCCGCCATTTGCAGATTGTCAACCTGTGCGGTTGGATTAACGGGAGGGGACACCGGAAGCTCCTTTTTCATCCTGGAAAATGGCGGAAATGGCTTGGCCAGAAAATGACCGTCTTCGCCGGGACCGTCGAGACGTAAATAGAGCCGCAGCTTGGAGTCGATCGGAGTAAACAGCCGATTGAATCGTCCCACGGTCTCCGAACTGCCCAGAAGCATCAACCCGCCGGGCTGCAGGGTGTAGTGAAAAAGCGGCAAGAGTCGGCGCTGAAGCGCGGCGTCGAAATAGATCATCAGGTTGCGACAGCTGAGCACATCGAGCCGTGTGAAGGGCGGATCGAGAATCACGTCGTGCTGCGCGAACAGCACGCTGTCGCGAATACTCTTGGTGATGCGGTAGTGGCCATCGTGCGCGCTGAAGAAGCGCACTAGTCGCTCAGGGGACACCCCGGCCGCGATTGAAGCCGGGTACTGTCCACGGCGTGCGATGGCGATCGCTTCGGCGCTCAGGTCTGTGG
>JALYJV010000303.1 GCA_030775105.1 Pseudomonadota bacterium
GCCCCGGACTGCGTCCGGGCTACGATGCTTGCAGCGGTCCAGGTTTCAGGCCTCCGGCGGAAAGCGCGGTGCGAACGCCTCGTGCGGAATGCGCAGGCCGTTCACCAGGTACGACACAGCGTGATACAGCCCGGCCAGCATGATCAGTTCGATCAACTG
Organism: Pseudomonadota bacterium; assembly: GCA_030775105.1. Classification (GTDB taxonomy): domain Bacteria; phylum Pseudomonadota; class Gammaproteobacteria; order Nevskiales; family Nevskiaceae; genus Solimonas. The sequence goes on from JALYJV010000303.1 coordinate 160, forward strand.
GTCGTCGGCAAAATGCTTCCTTAGGTCGGCCCACAGCGCGTCGTCGATGTCGTGGCGCTCGTGAAGCGCATCGGCGAGGCGGACCGTCAGCGACTCTTCCGGGTTCCAGCAGCCCGCGCCGGCATCCGCATGCACCCCCGCATGCAGCTCTTCTGCAGTCCACGGCGATTTCGCTGCAAACGCCGCGACGTGCACACCCCATTCGTATTCGGCGCCGCAGCGTGCGGTCGTGCGCAGGATCATCAGCTCGCGCAGGCGGATCGGAATGCTGCCGCGGTCGAGCAGGCCGCCGGCCATCATGCGCTGCATTACGCGCGGATTGCGCGCGACGCTGCGGAACAGCGTCAGTGGTGGCGCGCCACGCATGACGACATCGAACGCGGCCTGCACTTCGGCGCTGTACGGTGGATCGATCGGCGTCACGCGGGGGATCAGTGAGGACATGTTGTGCTCCAGCTGCTACGATAATCGAAGCATATTGCTTCTAAAATAGTAGCGCAAGCCGAGGTGCGCCGATGAGCCTGGTCGACAAGCCGGTCCGCGGTTCCAAAACAGGGCGTCCGATCATGGCGCTGCTCGATCTGCTCGGGCGGCGCTGGACCTTGCGCGTGCTATGGGAACTGCGCGCAGAACCGCTGTCGTTCCGCGCGCTGCAGGCGGCCTGCGAGGGCATGTCACCGTCAGTGCTGAACCAGCGGCTCGCCGAACTGCGCGAAGCGCTGGTTGTCGATGCGACGGAGCAGGGTTACGAACTGACGCCGCGCGGGCGCGAACTGATGGTCCTGTTCGAACCGATCAGCCGCTGGTCGGAAAGCTGGGCACGCGCGCAGCGCGAGCGCACATGAACGACGGCATGAACTTCGGTCTCGGCGAGTTCTACTCGCTGGTCTGCGCGTTGACGTGGGCGATGGCGGTCATCATCTTCAAGAAATCCGGCGAACATCTGCCGCCGTTCGCCCTGAACCTGGTCAAGAACGCGATCGTGCTGCCGATGTTTCTCGTGACCCTGCTCGTGTTCGAGGGTACGCAGTTGCCGACAATCCCGCCCGCACATGTCGGCCTGCTGCTGGTCTCCGGCGTGCTCGGCATCGCGCTGGGCGATACGCTGTACTTCCGCGCGCTCAATGCGATCGGCGCGAGCCGGATGGCGGCTGCGCAAGCCCTGTACTCGCCGTTCGTGATCCTGTTGTCGCTGACTGTGCTCGGCGAACGTCTGGCCGGCTGGCAGTTCGCCGGTGTTGGCCTGGTGCTGGTCGGCATCGGTCTGGTGACCTGGAGCCGTTCGCAGTCAATCGCTGACCGGCGCATCCTCTGGAGCGGTGTCGCATGGGCGGTGGTGGCGGTGTTCGCGATGGCGGTCGGTGTGGTCATGGCCAAACCCATGCTCGAACAGCACAGCTTCCTGTGGGCGGTGACGATCCGCATCGTCGGCGGACTGCTCGGCATGCTGGCGCTGGCGGCCGTGCGCCGCGAATTCGGCACGCTGTGGAAAGCCTGGCGCGGTGTGACGCACTGGCCGATCATCGTTCTGGGTGGATTCGTCGGCACTTATGTCTCGATGATGTTCTGGCTGGCCGGGTACAAATACACGCAAGCCTCGATCGCCGCGGTGCTCAACGAGCTGGCCGCCGTATTCATCCTGCCGCTGGCTGCAATCTTCCTGCACGAGCGCATCCAGCCGCGCCAGGCCCTGGGCGTGTTTGTTGCTCTGGCTGGCGTTGCGCTGGTCGTCATGATGTAGGGCGATTTTTCCTACGCCGCCAGTTCGCAGGAGCAGATTTTCCCATCCGCTGCCGGCAGATCCGCGCCTATGATCGATGCACACCATAGAGGCGGAGAGCAGCCGTGGAAGGAGGCAAACCGCGCTGGGACATCCTGTTCCACAACGCGCTGATGTTCGATGGCAGTGGCGCCGCACCGCGTCAGGTCGACGTGGCCGTGTCCAACGGCAAGGTCTCCGCGATCGGCGCCGGTCTGTCGCGTACCGATGCGGCGCAGCTGATCGATGCCCAGGGGCGCTGGCTGATGCCGGGACTGCTCGATATCCACACGCATTTCGATCTCGAAGTCGAGATCGAGCCACAGCTGCCCGAGGCTGTGCGCCACGCCACGACAACGGTGGTTGTTGCCAACTGCAGTCTCGGTCTGGCCTACGGCGCACAGCGCCGCGATGGTGCGGATCCGATCGTCGACTGTTTCGCGCGTGTCGAGAACGTGCCCAAACCCGTTCTGCGCAAGGTGGCTGACAAGGTTGACTGGAACGATTCGGCGGCGTACCTCAAGCATTTCGACCGCCTGCCGCTGGGGCCGAACATCGTGCCGATGATTCCGCATTCGATGCTGCGCATCGAAGTCATGGGCATGCAGGCGTCGGTGACGCGCGATCCTACCGAAGCCGAACTGGTGCAGATGGAAGCGCTGGTCGAGAAGGGCATGCGCGAAGGCTATGTCGGGTTCTCGACCGACGCGCTGCCGTTCCACTTCCTCGCCAACACGCCGAACACGCACAAGCAGATCCCGACCCAGTTCGCACCGTTCTCCGAACTCAAGCGCCTGACCGGCGTCGTGCGTCGCTGGGGTCGCGTCTGGCAGGCAACCCCGCCGAAGGACGACAAGCTGGCGATCTTCCGCAACTTTCTGCTGACCTCGGCGCGGCTGTACGGCAGGACGCTGAAGGTCACTGCCGTGGCAGCCATCGACATCTCGACGAACCGGTCGATCGTGCGCCTGGGTCTGCTGCTGTCGCGCATGCTGAATTCGAAGTTCATGGGTGGCCTGTTCCGCTTCCAGGCCCTGGCCGCGCCGTTCAAGACCTGGAGCGACGGCGTGGTAACGCCGCTCGCCGAGGAAGTGCCGGTACTGCGTCGTCTCAACGAATGCGATCTCGACGATGCCGCGGCGCGGGCCAGGATCATGGCCGATCCGGGCTGGCAGGCCGATTTCCGCCGCATGTGGATGCGCGGCAAGCAGGGCTGGAATCTGGCGCACCTCAAGCGCCGCCTGCGCATGGACGACAACGTGCTGACCCGCGACCTGCGCGACATGACGATTGATCGCTGCCCGGTGTCGGTGTGGGGCAACGAAACCCTGCAGGCAGTCTACGAACGCCTGCAGCGCTGGCAGGCCGGCGACGCCAGCGCTGCCCGCACTGCGCAGGAGCAGGAAGCCTTTGTCAGCTTCCCGAATCCGTCGGGCGACGACTGCGATTTCTTCATTCACCTGCTGCGCCGCTACGACACCGGCCTGCGCTGGTGGACGGTGACCGCGAACCGCGATCCGGCGCTGACCAAGCAGCTGCTGTTCAATCCGAAGCTACTGCCGGGCTTCAACGACAGCGGCGCGCACCTGACCAACATGGCGTTCTACGACGGCAACCTGCGGATGCTGAAGTTTGCGCAGGAAGACGGTCTGGAGCGCGTGGCTCAGGCGGTGCGGCGTCTGACGAGTGAGCCGGCCGAGTTCTTCGGCCTGAATGTCGGTCGCCTGGAAGTGGGCGCACAGGCCGACATGGCGCTGATCGATCCGCAGGCGCTCAAGGCCTACGACCCCGAGACCAGCGTCGATTACATTTACCGCGAGGCCTTCGAACACCATCAGCTGGTCAACCGCCCCAGGGGCGTCGTCAACCTGGTGATGATTGCCGGTCAGATCGCTTGGCGCGACGGCGGTTACACGCCGGCATTTGGTCGTGAACGCATGGGCCGGGTGCTGCTCGACCGCAGTCACGAGGCGGCGGCCGCCACGGCCATCGCGGCCTGATCTCCGGGCCGTTTCCGTTCGTGCGGCAGATCGCTGCGTCTGTCGCGCGGTGAGGGGTACGGTGTCGTCGCTGTCGCAAGATGCGGCCACACCTGCTCATACACCTCATGCATGGCCATCATCGCCGACCGCTTCTACCGGATTGTCGTCGACGCACTGACCCACGACCGGCTGACCTTGCCGACGCTGCCTGAAGTTGCCTTGCGGATTCAGGATCTGCTGCGCTGTGACGAGGTGTCGATCACGCGGGTCGTCAAGGAGATCCAGACCGATCCGGCGCTGACCGTGCGCCTGATCCGCGTCGCCAACAGCGCCGCCGTGCGGGGCGGACGCAATGTCGACAGCATCCAGCAGGCGGTGACGCGGCTGGGGCTGGAATACACCCGCCTGCTGGTGAACGGCCTGGTCCTCGAACAGATGTTCCGCAGCGGCAATTCGGCGCTGCGCGAACGCCTGCGTCGCTGCTGGTGCGACAGTGTGGAAGTCGCGGCGCTGGCGCGTGCGGTGGCTTCGCAATGCACGCTGCTGCAGCCGGAAATGGCGATGCTCGGTGGCCTGGTGCATCGTATCGGTACGCTACCGATACTGCGCATGGCGGAAGTGCATGCCGACGCGATTCCTTCGCCTGAAGCGCTGGATGAGGTGATTGCCGAACTCGGGCCGAAGGTCGGACGCATGGTGCTGCGTGCCTGGCACTTTCCACCCGAGCTTGTCGAACTGCCAATGGCCTGGCCGCAGTTGGATCGTGATCATGCCGCCGCAGCCGATTACGCGGATGTCGTGATCGTCGCGGTGACGCGCCTGCGTTCGGAGTATGAGAAGCACAGCGCCATTGAGCGTCTGCCTACCTTCGCCAAGCTCGATCTCGCCACTGACTTCGAGTTGGGCGAGGGTGGCCCACTCGCGGTGCATTACCGCGAGTCGCTGGGTTTGCTGCAGGCGGCCTGAAACCGCCTCAGCGGAGTAGCCCGGTTTCGCTGTAGGCGAAGCCGGGCAGCATTGTCGGCAAACCCGGCCGTCCCGGCTCCGCTGAGCGGAACCGGGCTAGGCAGCTTCCGATCAGCTTTGCCGCGCTTCAGGGTGTTGCCAGCTGCGCGTCACGCGCGGCCTTGAATTCCGATCCGTCCTTCCACTTCGGCCAGTCCTTGCCATTGGCAACACGCAGGCCGACGTTGGTAAGGACTTGCATGTCCTCGGCGGCACCGCTCAGATCCCAATCCGGTTTCACTTCGTCGGACGGCTTGTGGTAGTCGTTGGCGGTGTACTCGCGACGCTTCTGCGCGCCGAAGCCTTCGGGCTTGCCGATCACCAGATTGCCGCCGTCGGCATACAGCGCGGGTACGCCGCGCTTGGCGAACTCGAACTGATCCGAGCGGAAGTAGAAGCCTTTCTCGGTTTCGGTATCCGGCACGGTGGTGCGATTGCTCTCGCCGGCAACGGAGGCAATCACATCCTCCAGGGTGTTCTGGCCGCCACCGATGACCTGGATGTCGCTGGTCGGACCCCAGGGATTGAGGCCGTCCATGTTGATCATCGCCAGCGTCTTGTCGAGCGGGTAGAGCGGGTGCGTCGCGTAGTGACGCGAACCGAGCAGCCCCTGCTCTTCAGCAGTGACGAGCATGAACAGCATCGAGCGCTGCGGCGCCTTCGGCATCTTTGAGTAGGCTTCGGCAATCTCGATCACGCCCGCCGTGCCGGTCGCATTGTCGAGTGCGCCGTTGAAGATCTGATCGCCGCTCAGATGGGTGTCGCGGCCGAGATGATCCCAGTGCGCGCTGTAGATCACCCATTCGTCGGCATGCGCCGGATCAGAGCCCGGCAGGCGCGCAACCACGTTCTGCGACTGCGCTTCACGCACCTTGTTGCGAATCGTGAAGTCGACACGGGCATTCAGCGCGACTGGCTTGAAGTCACGCTGCGTCGCCGCCTTGCGCAGGGCGTCGAAATCCTGGCCGGCGTTGGCAAACAGTTCACGCGCCTTTTCATTGCTGATCCAGGCCTGGGCCGGCACGCGGCTCATGTTCTTGTCGGCCGCGGCGAGTTCGAACTGCTCGCCACTCCAGCTGTGCTCGACAACGGCCCATGGATACCCCGCAGGGCCAGTTTCGTGAATGATCAGCGCCGCTGCAGCACCGAGCTTCGACGCCATCTCGTACTTGTAGGTCCAGCGTCCGTAGTAGGTCATCGCCTTGCCACGGAATACGGCATCGTCGAGCTGATCGCTGCCGGGTTTGGTCACGGCAGGATCGTTGATCAGCATGACGATGGTCTTGCCCTTGACGTCCACGCCTTTGTAGTCGTCCCAGTTGTATTCGGGAGCCTGTACGCCGTAGCCGACGAATACCAGATCGCTGTTGCCGACCGCAACCTGCGGGACGAAGCGCGATGTCGTCGCGACAAAATCGGTGCCGGCCTGGAGCTGCTGCGGCTTGGCCGTTCCAGCGGTGAGATTCATCATCGGCTCCCCGGTAATGCCGACCAGCGGCACCGCCTGCACGTAGCTGCCATCCGGATTGCCCGGTGCCAGGCCCATCGCCTTGAGTTGTTCGATCAGGTAGGCCACGGTTTTTTCCTCGCCGAGCGTGCCCGGCGAGCGGCCTTCGAAGGCATCCGACGACAGTACCTTCACGTGGCGCAGCAGATCGTCGGCGGTGATGCTCGCGAGGGCCTCGGTGTTGTCAGGCACGCTGGCCACTGCCAGTGCAATCGGAGTGACGGCAGGCGCCGCGCAACCCGTGAGCAGCGCTGTTGCCAGGGTGAATTGAATGAGCTTGGTCATGTGTTTCTCCGTGACGCGTCTTCCAGATGCTTAATCGCCAATCCAGCGCTTGAGCCATGTCTGCACGGTGTCGTGCCAGTGCTCGCTGTTCTGCGGCTTGAGGACCCAGTGATTCTCGTCGGGAAACACGAGGAACTGGCTCGGAATGTTGCGGCGCTGCAGTGCAGTGAACGTGGCGATGCCCTGTTCCGCGGGTACGCGGTAGTCCTTCTCCCCCTGGATGACGAGCATCGGCGTCTTCCACTGCTTCACGTAGTTGGCCGGGTTGTGCTTCTCGTAGTTCGCCGGGTGATCGAAGTACGTACCCTTGTGCTCCCACTCGTCGAACCACATCTCTTCGGTGGTGTAGTACATGCTGCGGTTGTCGAAGATGCCGTCGTGGTTGACCAGCGCCTTGAATGCGTCGGGCCAGTTGCCGGCAATCCAGTTGATCATGTAGCCGCCGTAGCTCGCGCCGAGCGCCGCGGCACGGTTGCCGTCGAGAAAGTCGTAGGACTTCAGCGCGTAGGCCCAGCCTTTCTGCAGATCCTCCAGCGGCTTGCCGCCCCAGTCGCCGGTGATCGCGTCGGTGAAAGCCTGGCCGTAGCCGGTCGAGCCGTGGAAATCGATGAAGACCACCGCATAGCCCCAGGCAGCGTACACCGCTGGATTCCAGCGGTAGTGCCAGTCATTGCCCATGCTGCCCTGCGGGCCGCCGTGAATGATGAAGGCAACCGGATACCTCTTGCCCTTCTCGTAGTTCCACGGCTTCATCACGTAGCCGTGGACGGTTTCCTTGTTCCAGCCATCGAAGCTGAACTGTTCGTACTCGCCGAAGCGCACGTTGGCGAGCGTTTCCTCATTGTGTCGCGTCAGCCGCTCGGCCTTGCCGCCGGCGCTGCCCGTGCGATACAGATCGTCGGGGCTGGTCAGGGTGTTGAAGGCGTAGATC
>JALYJV010000304.1 GCA_030775105.1 Pseudomonadota bacterium
GCTGCCGACACCGAAGACCGGTGCCGCGACCACGGTGACGCCGGCCATGTAGTTGCCCTGGTCGATCGCATAGCCATTGCTGCGCGTCGTTGCGATCTGCGCTTCCCACTCGGCGAGCGTCGGCGCGTTGTCCCAGCGCAGCAGCTTGAAACGACGATGCAGCTCGTCGCGCGGATGGTCGCCGAACGCGGCGATGCAACGGCCGGTTGCACTGATGGTTGCCGGGAAGCGGCTGCCGATCTGCGCATACAGCTGGATCATCGTCTCCGAGCGCGCCATCGCGACGACAATCATGTGTTCGAGGCCGACGACCTGCACACCCATCGCGGTGACGCCATGTTCGCGGACGATGCGGTCCAGCGAGGGCTGCGCAATGTCCGCAAAACGATTCTGGCCCAGCCACTGGCGAGCCAGCATCAGCACACCGGCGTTGAGCGTATAGAGCTTGGTGTTGGGATCAACGCTGACGAACTCCTCCGCCACCAGCGTGCGCAGGATGTGCAGGCAGGTGCTCGGAATGATGTTCAGCGCGCGGGCGATGAACTGCACGCCGACCGGCTCTGACGATCTGCCCAACAGACGCAGGATCGCGGCGGCGCGCGACACTGCCGGTACCGTGCTGTGTTCCAGCGCGGCATCGAGTGCGGCGGCATGCGGGTCCTTGGCCTTGGGATTCTTGGGCTTTGCCGCCATGGGAGCTGGTTTCGGACCTGTTTTCGTTGGTGAGCCGGGCGGGTCAATGATAGGGCCAATCCGGCCGCTGCACAGGCCGGCGCCGGGTCAGATTTGTCTCATCGCGCAGTCCCGCTTGGCCGGTGGCTGAACGCCTGCCCCGTCCGCTTTTAATATACAGCGATGTTGACCATTACGTGATGGGCGGAGTATCGTCATTACGTATTCAGACAAGGTCGCGCCAGCGCAATTAATTGTCGCCACGGGTCAAGGCACGCAGCGCCTCCGGTGGCAGGCTTGCAGCGAACCTGAGAAATCCGCCAGAGGAGCCCTGCACTTGAATTTTGACGGCCGCATCATCGTCGTATCCGGCGCCGCGGGTGGTGGCATCGGCACCACCGTGACGCGCATGCTGGCCGAGGCCGGCGCCACCGTGATCGGCGTCAGCCGTTCACAAGCGAACATCGACAGGCATCTCGGGCCGCTGGTGGCGCAGGGCCTGTCCGTTGTGCCGGTCGCGGCCGACGCCGAGACCGACGAAGGCATCGCCAGGACGATGGCCGCAGTACGCGCCAGCAAGGGCACGTTGCATGGCCTGGTCAATGTCGCCGGCGGCGCCGCTCCCGCAACCTGGATGTCGTCGACGCGCGTCAACCGTGCCGACTGGCGCGCGCTGTTCTCGCAGAATCTCGAAACCATGTTCTTCATGAGCCAGGCGGTTGCCGCGGAGCTGAAGGCGAACAAACTGCCGGGTTCGATCGTTTCGATCTCGTCGATCAGCGGCATGAACACCGCGCCGTTCCATATCGCCTACGGCGCTGCCAAGGCGGCGGTCGTCGCGGTCACGCGCACGATGGCGACCGAACTCGCGCTCGACAACATCCGCGTCAATGCGATTGCACCGGGGCCGACGGCGACGCCGGCATCCGAAGCCTTCATCGACAAGGACGAAGCACGCGACCGCGCCGCAATCGCGATGGGCCGTCGTGGCAAGCCGGAGGAACAGGCCGGCGCGATCATGTTCCTGCTGTCCGACCTTGCCGGCTACGTCACCGGGCAGACGCTGCTCGTCGATGGCGGTCTCAATCTCAAATGGACCCATCTCGGCGCCGACAACACGTCGCTGTTCCTCAAGAACGAGGACTTCCGCGCGGCAATGAAGAAATGAGCGAGCCGGACGACCTCAGCAGGCCGGTCACGATCGGCGTCGAGGCTTACACCTCGGTCGAGTACGCGCGCGCCGAACGCGACAGGCTGTGGCGCAAGGTCTGGCAGCAGGTCGGGCGCATCGAAGAGATTCCCGCGGTCGGCAACTACCTCGCCTACGAAATTCTTGAGGACTCGGTCATCGTCGTGCGCACCGCGGCGGACACGATCAAGGCCTATCACAACGTCTGCCCGCATCGCGGCCGCAGGCTGGTCGACATTCCGCAGGGCGCCAAGCAGGGCTGCGGCCGCAAGACCGCATTCACCTGCGGCTTCCACGGCTGGCGCTTCAATCTCGATGGCGAGAACACCCACATTCCACACAAGGACGACTGGTGTGGCGCGCTGACCGGCGAGAACACGCACCTCAGCGAAGTCCGCGTCGATGCCTGGGGCGGCTGGCTCTGGATCAACATGGACCCGGGCTGCGA
>JALYJV010000305.1 GCA_030775105.1 Pseudomonadota bacterium
TTCCGAAGCCGGGCCTGGTGATGCATATCGGCGGCAAATTCACGACCTCACGCAGCGACAGCACCGAGATCGTCGACACGGTCTTCAAACTGCTCGGGCGCAGATCACCGCGCTCGGTAACGCATGCGCAGTGTTTGCCGGGCGCGCCCCCCGAGCCGTTCGAGCACTGGCAGTCGGAGGCGATTGCCGAACTCGTGCATGCCGGCGTCGATACCGAAGCCTCGCGCTGGCTCTCGCTGCGCCACGGCACTGGCATCCGCGCGATCCTTGCACTGATCGAGGAGCGGCCGGCGCTCGCACAGCGCATCGATGCGCGCGCGCCATTCATCCGGGCTGAAGCCGTGCATGCGGTACGCGCGGAAATGGCCGGCAGCATCGACGACGTCGTGCGTCGGCGCATGCCGCTGTCGCTGCTGATCGGAGATCAGGCCTGGCGGCCTGCGCTGCTGCAGTTGCTGCGTGCGGAAAGGCCGGATATCGCGGTGTAGGCGTAGCCCGGGTGCAACCCGGGTTGCTGTTTGCCGAGGCCGGCGTACCCCGGAATGCATCCGAGCTACATCAGCTGCAGGGGCGGCATCTCGATACATTGCCCGCGCTCTGCGCGGGCAACTCTAGATACGAACGGGAGTGTTCCGCGCGTCGGATCACGCGCGATTTCCCCGAACCTCAGGCCGGTTCCGCCTCCGGCGCCAACGGAATCTGCACCGGCTCGCCGAGGAACTTCGGCTGCGTTCGCAGCAGAAACAGATCGAATACCGCCTTGGTGCGGGCGAACACTTCACGCGGCGGGTTGCGTATGCCCATGCCGCCCTCGCTGGTTGCCGGTGCGAGATAGGCGACGACATCCATGCCCAGCTTGCGACCGAGAAACAGCGCGCGGTAGCTGTGATAGCGCTGGGTCACCAGCGTGTAGCGGGTGAGGCCGAAGATGGCCTGCGCGCGCGTCACCGAGTCGAGCGTGCGGAAGCCGGCGAAGTCCATCGTGATCGCGGTCTCCGGCACGCCGAGCTTGACCAGTTCCTGGTACATGCGGCGCGGCTCGTTGTAGGTGTCGTCCGGATTGGCCCCGCTGACGATCAGGTGCCGCACCTTGCCGTTGTTGTACAACTCCGCGGCCGCCGTGATACGGCCGCGGAATTCGGGACTCGGCTTGCCGCTTTCCAGGTACTTGCTGGTGCCGAGCACCAGACCTACATCATTGAACGGCAGCAGCGCCCAGTTCGTGTACATGTAGGCGTCCGTGCTGTTGATGATCCAGCGGTTGGACAGCAGGACGACAAGTATCACAGCGCCGGCACCCATCAGTACCCATCGACGCAGCAGACGGCGGGCTGAGGGTCTCAAGCGCACAGACCCCACAGTAGCCATGCGAACAGGCCGATCTGGATGAAATAGAAGGTCGCGCGGATCAGCACCAGCCAGTGCGACGTGCCGATCAGGTGGGTCACGCTCTGCGCGATGCGCGCATACAGCACCCAGCAGGCGAGGGCATCGACGCCAGCGGATTTGCCCATTGCGGCGGCAGCGAGGACGATCACCGCGAAGATCGGCAGGTTTTCCAGGGTATTCAGGTGTGCATGTTCGGCGCGGCGGATCAGTCCCGGGCGATCCGCTTCTGCGCCGCGGCCCCAGCTGTTTGCCGGCTTGCCGCGCAATATGTCGATGCCGCGCCACGACACGACGAGCAGGACCAGCACCAGTGTCCAAGCGGTATAGGCGATCAGCGCGGTCATTCCGGTCATCGAGGTTCTCCTGTCGTTCTAGGTTATGCGGCGAGTGACATTCTAGGGGTTTGTTGTCTTGCTTGGCTTGTACGAAATTAATGCGTCGGCATCCTGAACATCAGATCCACATTGCGATCCGTAGCCGTGCCGATACGGATGCCGCCCTGCGCGCACAGCGCAGAGAGATTGGCTTCGCTGATTGCCGCGGCAACAGCAGCCGGATCGCTCAAGTACAGCGCGCAGCGGTCATCGGCTTCCGCCAGGGGCTTGGACGGCGCGAACTGATGCTGCAGCACCGATGCCCGGATCGTACCGGTGCCATCGCCGTTGTCGAGCAGTTCGAGCAAGCGCTGCTCCTGCGGATGATCGATCAGCGACGCGCTTTCGATCTGCCAGAAGCCGCCGCATGCACCTTCTTGCTTGCAGCTGACCGGGGTTTCGATCGTGCCGTTGCTGCCAATGCCATTTTCGACCTTGAATGCGCGGATGCGATGCTGGTGCGTGTGGCCAGCAACCCAGGCGATGACGTGCGGCCAGCTCGCCAGCTCTCCATTGAGTTGCGCTGCAGTGACCTCAATGTTGACCAGTGCGCCGAAAATGCCGTACTCGGCAAAGGTCAGGTCGGGATGGTGCGAGAAGATCAGCGCCAGCTGGCCGCGGCTTGCGGACGTCGCGAGTTCTGCCTGCATCCAGTCGAACTGTGCCTGATCGATGCTGCCGTCCGACAGCGCGAACGGATTGCGCAGCACCGAGATCGGGATGCGCGGATCGACGCCGTCGATGATCGTGTTGAGGACGATCAGGCGCACTTTGCCCTGCGCAGCGTCGAGCGCGTAATGGCCGTCGTTGCGCGAGTCGTCGTCCATGCGCCGCGCGATGTCGGCATGGTTGAAGCCGTGACCGACCGGTCCCGGAGATTCGTTGGTGGCAAAGAACTCATCGATGAACTCGTGGGCGTTGAACATGTAGTGACGCCCAGTCAGCAGCGAGATCTCGTTGAGCGGCGTCGTCAGCGGCAAGGTACCGCGCAGGTAGCCGTCGTGATTGCCGAAGGCGACATACCAGGGCATTTCCAGCGCGACATTCGCGCAGCCCGGACCTTCGTTGCAGCGCAGGACTTCGGGCATGCCCGGCGCGCGCGTGAAAGTCTGCCGCGAGATGTCGGTCGAACCATCAGCAGCACGCCCGGTCAGCGCGGCCTGTTCAGTGGCGAGGAGCTGGCGCACGCTGCGCGTCAGGATCAGCTGGAAGGTTGGATCAGTCGTATCGGGATCCGGCGTCTGCGTGTCGGCGACGCCACGGCCGGTGAAGCGCGTGCAGCGGTTGGCGATTGACGACTCCGAAGCGCCCGTACCGAGGTCTGCGACACATTGCGCCTCGAAGGCGCTGACGCGATCGAAGGTGCCGTCGAGGTTGTCGATGAAGCGCCGTGTTTCCGCAACCGTCGTCAGATCGGCACTGTCGCCGGTGACGATCATGAACTCGACCGGGAACTGTGCATGGCAGTCGTTGGTTCGAGCGATCATGTCGTTCATCACCTCGTCGGAGTATTCCTCCTGCAGGCGCTGCGCGGATTCGAAAGTCGGCAGCAGCGGATCGAGTATCGACGCGCCGTTGATCGCCTGTGCTTCATCATCAAGGATGTGATCGTCGGTGAACTGCACAAAGCGCAGCAGCAGACGCGCATCATCGCGGCGCTGGCCGGCGGCCAATTCATTGCGCGTCACATAGTCGTCCGCTGCGATGGCCGCGCACGTGGCGATGCCGCCAGCTGCGGCGCCGCCGCCGCCAGTAGTCGACTTGTCGTCATCACTGCAGGCGACCATCAGCAATGCCGAAAATGTGATGCAGAACGCCAGTGTCCTGTTCATCGCCAGTCTCCTCTTGTGATCGGCGCCAGCTCTGCGCCCTTTTGTACTAACGGCTGAGTCTACGCATACCCTGTTCGAGTCCCGCGAGTGTCATCGGGAACATGCGACTCGCACCGAGCAGTTCATTGGTGACCTGGATCGAAGGCGAGTATTCCCAGTGCGACTCGGTTTCCGGATTGAGCCAGACCAGATGCGGGAATACATCCATCACGCGCTTGAACCAGACGGCGCCGGCTTCCTCGTTCCAGTGTTCGACGCTGCCGCCCGGATGGACGATCTCGTACGGGCTCATCGTCGCATCGCCGACAAAGATCACCTTGTAGTCGGGCGTGTAC
>JALYJV010000306.1 GCA_030775105.1 Pseudomonadota bacterium
TCTATGCACTCTTGACGTTTCTATTCTGCTTCGCTCCGATGACGGTCGGCTAACTGGGTGACCAAAGCTGATCGCTATCAGCGCAGAGCATCAGTGCTTAGGCAGGAATGAGATATCGACGTAATAGCGTTCGGGGTTCTGCGGATCAATGTAGACCTCAAGGTGCGTCCGACCATGCAAATAAGGTTTCGGATCAAGCCAAATGCGTTCGCTCTGGAAGATGTAATCCTTCTGAGAGGCCGGTTCCTTCCAGCGTCCCGCGAGGTAGTAGAGTGGCGCGCGATCGGGCGATACCAATCGCGTCGTATCTGGATCCTGAAGTTCAGCTCTGACCAACTCTCCACTGATCTTTAGTTGATCAGCTCTCCTATTCTGAAATGTCGATCGAAGCGCTGACCCGAATCCCACAAAGCAGATTAATAATCCAACTCCCCCAGGCAGTAGGTAGATAGCCCAAAGCGTTAGAAATGACGAGACGAAGGCTTCCGAAGGGGCGCTTGGGCTATAGATCACATCAATGCGATCGCCAACATCGTACGTCGGATCATCGTCACCGACGCTGGATACAAACTCGTACTCAGTGTTGTCCATAGTAACAAAGCGCACGCGAGGGTAATAAGTGCCGACTGGTCTGCCCTCGCTGTCGGTCGACTCCTTCACGACTTCTGCAACGACGTGCCCCGTAACCTTTTCTGCTCCAGAGACAAACTCAATTCTTTTCGCTACGAAGAATACAGTGATCAGAAGAATTATGATGCCGATCGTCCCCGCTACGAACGGCATGGTGTTGGATGCAGATCTCATTGGATACCCCGGGCAATTCGCAAAGCACGGCAAGGTTCATATTCTGTTTCGGCGCCACGCCGAGATCATAGATCGGTCGCGATCGCTTTGCCTTGGCATGCGGCACAATGTTGGCAATGTTTGCCTTCCTGAAAGCTGTTGGGTATCTCAACGTTTGAATTTAGATGTTTCCCGATAGTTTCATTAGCGCCAATACAGGCCGTTGAGGACCGACTGCTTTCAGGCAGTTTGTGTGGCTTGATCAGGGTCCGAAATGGGCTGGAAGTTGCCCTTCCGTACCCACGATAAGGGAACAGTGTCGCGACTTCCCTCGCCCGCCGGCAGCTAGGTGCCATTTGCGGTCGATCGTGAACGGCCGCTTCTGGGATTCAGGATGCCAATTCTATCGTCGCCGTCCGAGAGCCCAGCCCACCAAGCTCCCGTGAGCTGTTGCTTCGCCAACCAGGACGGAACAGATGTCGCGCCTCTCTGCTTCCGACATCGGGTGGGCGAGCAACCCTTCGACTGCAAACACCCAGATCTTCACCAGTGATTTCGACTTCTTTGGTGAAATTCCGGCCTGTTGCATTTCGTCTTGGATGAGCTTTTCGCTCAGCTTGTGGAATCGGTCATGCCAGGCGCTGATGCTCGGTGACGTCAGCATGCGCGCGTGGACAGTCGAGCGGATCGTCGCTGCCCGCCGCGTCCGTCAGCCAGGCCTGATCGGGATCACGCTGCAGAAAGCCCTTGCGCTCCAGATGGCGCCCGACACGCCGGGCGATGCTTGGCCGCCAGCCACGTCACTTCGGTTGGCGTGGGCGCACGCGACACGCGCAGGCGCGGCGGCGCGGCGGCTCGGTGGCATGAGGCGTGTACACGCCGTCGAGAAACAGCATGTGGAAGTGCACGTTCAGATTCAGCGCACTGCCGAAGCGCTGGATCAGCGTCACCGCGCCGCACCGCGCCAACGCGCGTGCGACGCCGGCTTGGTCCGCCAGATGACCCGCGATCGCGCGATAGACGATCGCCAGCACCGGGCCGAGCGTTTCGGGGTGAACGGCGAACAGGAGGCGCAGCGGAGCTTCAGCCGCTGCACTGCGTGTCTCGCGCAGCTGCCCAGCGCTCGAGTGTGCGCGACCAGGCAGAGGTCATCGTGTCGGGCGGGACGCCAGCCTGTTCGATCCACTCGCGTGCCGCATCCGCGCAGCCGCGCGCAACCAAGGTCAGAACCAGGTTATTGCGGGCGGTCCACTGCGCGGTCGAGAGATCCAATGCGCGGCGATACGCCGTTTCCGCATCGGCCAGCTGCGACTGGCGGTAGCGCACGTTGCCGAGTGCGGTCCAGGCGTCTGCATCCTGCGGCCACCGCCTGACCGCCTCCCGATAACCCGCAGCCGCCGTTTCCAATTCGCCGGTCGACTCGAAGGGCGCGACCGCCTGAAGCCAGCTCTGCGCATTGGCGGAAGCTGGCGCGGCAGTCGGCGGCGCGACCACCAGCGCCCAGCGACCGCCGCGATCCCAGCTGGCGAGAAACGCGCGCGCGCTCGTCTTTCGCCGTCGCTCGTCGCCCGAGCGCAGCAGGAAGGTTTCCGCTTGAGCGTCATAGCCGACGAGCACGGCGTAGTGCCACACCGGCCAGCGCCCGAATCCGAGGTTCTGCAGCACCAGCACCGGCCGGCCGCCGCGCAGCTCTTCGAGGATCGGCATCAGCGTGGGCGGCAGACGATAGGGCACCCGTCCGTTGCGCCGTGTGGCTGAAATCAGCTCCGCCTGCAAACTGCCCTGGCGCTCCGGCAGATAGACCTGCGCGGTCAACTGCTCGGGTGTGATCTGTACGCCATCGTGCACCAGCACGGTCGCCAGCGCGGCAGGTCCGCATTGATAGGCGTCCTGCGCGAAGAACGGAACCGCCACGAGTTCTACCGCTGCGTCCGCTGCGTCCGCTGCGCGCAGGCTGCGCAGCTCCGGACCGGCGGCGCAGCTTGCCAGGCTGCCGAACAGCGGCAGCAGCAGCGTCAGGAGCGGCCAGCGCGCCCGACTCGGGCGCGCGCAGCGATCGGCGGTACCGGGCGCCGGCACGGTGACGCGCCGCCGCAGTGTCAGACGCGACTGAAGATGTTGATGACGCCCAGCAGCTCGAGCACGATCATCACCACCAGCACGATCCCCAGCGCCACGAGCACGCCGCCGGCCGGGTCGGTGTTCATGTTCGAGGCCAGCTCTTGCAGCTCCGCGTCGGACAGCGCGGCAACGCGTTCCGCCACCGCCGACGGTTCCACGCCCCAGGACAGGAGCTGCGCAGAGACTTCATCGCGGCCCAGGAAGGTCTGCACGGTGTTCAGGGATGCGGCGCGCGTCTGCTGCTCGAGCATGTGCTCGGTACCGACAAAATCCGCGCGGACAGGTAACGACAGCGACATCAAGGCGGCGATCATCACCCCGGCGATCCAATCCCTTCTCAGCTTGTTCATGTTGATGCTCCTGATGCGACACCCGCACGCGGCGCCTTTGGTCACTGCGGTCGACGCCGACACGGCGTCGGAACATGAACACGGTGTACCTCCCGCCGGGGCGCGTCTGTACGCTGTCGCACAGTCGCCAAGGCCGTCGCGTGGCGCGTCACTTCGCAGATGACGCCGTGTCGAACGGCGCGCTCGGCCGTCTCGTTCAGCCGCCCTTCCCTACCCTCGATAAGGGCAGAGTGTCGTCGCTCCCCTCGCCCGCCGGCGGCAAGGTGCCAATTGAAGACGCTCACCAGCGACCGCTTCCGGGAAGCTCGCCGCCTAGGATCGACCGCAGGCAGCGTAGCGACATATTGG
>JALYJV010000307.1 GCA_030775105.1 Pseudomonadota bacterium
CTGCTGGCCTACCGGGATATCGCCGGGTTCATGGACAACGGCGACTCATGGGAGGCGTATGTCTCCGATCCAGCAACGACGCCAGAAGCAGAGCAGGTCACGCACATCTACTGGCCAGTGAAGTAAGCCCATTTCGGCGGAAGACGGAACGAGGGCCGAGGCTTGCGTTTCTATTGGCGCAAAAAATTGGGCCTGCAGAGCAGGCCCAATGGGCGACAGCGCGGAGACTGCCTGCTACGTGAAGACAGTGATCAGATGGCGAGTTCTCCGCCATCGTTCCTGGTGATGACGATCGTCGCGGAGCGCGGGCGCGAACCGGTGGCACCGACATCGCTGGCATTGCGACTGGCAGCTGGCCAATTGCTGGTCGGCGCGTCGAAGCTGCCACCTTCGCCCGGGTGCTGGATGTTGACGAACATCGACCTGCGATCCGGCGTCATCGAGATGCCGGTGATTTCGCATTCCACGCATCCGACCAGGAAGCGACGCAGATTTTCCTCGCCAGGCTGCGCACCGACGATTGTGACCTGGGCACCGATGTTGGTTGCCGCGCCATCACCGACCGTACCGGGCACCGCTGCGAGCATCATGCAGTTCGTCGTGTCGGTGTAGGCACCATCGTCGGTCTGGATCCACAGAATGCCGCGATCATCGAACCACAGACCATCCGGGCTGGAGAAATCGTTCGCAGCAGTCAGGCCGGAGACATTGATATCCGGGCCGTAGGTCGAACGCGCACCGAAGGCATAGATGTCCCAGGTGAACGCTGTCGCCGAAGCATCGTCGCCGTCTTCGCGCCAGCGGATGATATGGCCGTTGACGTTGCCATCGAGATCGCCGTCGCCATCGCCGTCGTAGCTGCGCGGATTCGCTGCATCGGTCGGCTGCGAGCCTGAGCCACCCTGACCGCGACCACTGCTGCCGCTGGAGCTGTTGGTCAGCGTCAGATAGACCTCGCCGTTGATCGGGTTCACCGCCGCCCATTCCGGGCGATCCATTTTCGTCGCACCGACCGAATCCGCTGCCAGACGCGTCGCGATCAGCACATCGGACTGGCTGGCGAACGGGAAGGTCGTGTTGTCGGAATTCAGACCGTTGCTGTCGAAGTCGAGCGCGACCCATTCACCGCTGCCATTGGCATTGAACTTGGCGACGTACAGCGTGCCTTCGTCGAGATACTTGTCGCCGGCGTCCGGGCCGCCGTAAGTGTCGGCCGGATCCCAGTTCGCCGCCGAGACGAACTTGTAGATGTACTCGTTGCGCGAGTCGTCACCGGTGTAGAACACAACCGGCTTGCCGGCCTTGACCGGTGCGCCCCAGCAACCTTCATGGCCCATGCGGCCGATCGCAGTGCGCTTGCGCGGCGTCGACTCCGGATCGGTCGGATCGATCTCGACGATATAGCCGTAGGTGTTTGCCTCGTTGCGATAGTCCGCAGTTGCCTCACTATCGCCAGCGCTGATATCCAGGCGCTGGAAGGAATCGCCTGCAACCGTGCTCCAGCCGAAGTTGCCGCCGGCGCCCGGGGCGATGCCATAGCGCGCAAGCAGGGCATTGTTGGCGGCATTGAGCTTGGCGTCATCACCAGCAGCGCGCTTGAAGTAGCCGGCCCAGTTCTCTTCCGCCGTCAGATAGGTGCCCCAGGGGGTGTATCCGTGGGCGCAATTGTTGAGCGTGCCGCGGGTCCTGGTGCCGTCAGTCGAGAACTTCGTGCGCACGCGCGCGCTACCGCGCACCGGCCCCTGCAGTTCCATCTCGGTGAAAGGCGTGATGCGACGGTTGAAGGCCGAGTCCTGAACCACCGACCAATCGCTGCCGTCGCGGACGATTTCGATGACGCTGATGCCATGCGCGGTCATCTCCTTGCGCACTTCGCCTTCCGGACGCACACCGTCGGTGTCTGTCGGTCCGGCCGGATGCAGGTAAGTCTGGACGATGTTCTCGTGGTTCATGACCAGCAGGCCGCGAGCGGACTTGCTGTAATCAAGTTCACCTTCCGCGTTGAGGCCGAAGAAATGCATGCCGTCGTGCTGATCTCCAGCGCGTTCCGCCAGATCCGCTTCGGTGCCGGCGTTGCTGAAGGCACCCAGGCCCGCCTTGATCGGATCACCAAGGGCGTAGAGCACGGCTGCTGAGTAGCCGGTTGGAACGCTGATGAAATCCTGCAGACCCTTGGCGACCGGCGTGAAGGAGAGCTTTGGCGCATCCACGCCGTCGCTGTTGTCGTCACAACCGCTCAAGCCGAGGCCGCCGAACAGTGCGGCGGTGGTCGCGGTCATGCCGCCCTTCAGAGCCTGGCGGCGCGTCAGGCGTGCGCTGAGGATTTCGGAGATATGCGGGTTGCTGGAATGATTGCTGTGCTCTTCCTCGGTATAGCCGAGATTTGATGGGGTCTTCTGGTCCATGGCGCTTGCGATCCTTAGCTGAGCTGGCGGGTTGGGGTTACCGCCGTAGGCTAAGAAGCCTTTGTTACCGGCTTGGGGCGTTTTTGTGACCGTCGGGTGTTTCCGTACGCCTTTTTTCTGAATGACTGCGGCACAATCGTTGTCTGGATTGGCTGCTAAGATTGCCCACTCAAGGAGGAGTGAATGATCCGCATCATGTTGGTTGACGATCACCGTCTGGTTCGTGCCGGACTGCGGCGCGTGCTGACCGAGGTCGCCGACATGACCGTGATCGCCGAGGCGAGCAGCGGTGAAGAGGCCCTGGAACTCGTCCGCACCGAGGTGCCCGACATCGTCCTGATGGACATCAATATGCCGGGTATCGGCGGCCTTGAAGCCACGCGGCGCTTGCTGCAGCGCTGTCCTCAGACCCGCGTCATCGTCGTCTCCATGCACCTTGAAGAGCCGTATCCGAGCCGCATGCTGGCCGCCGGCGCGGCGGGTTACATCAGCAAGGATTCCGCCGCGGATGAAGCTGTGACTGCGATCCGTCGTGTTCATGGCGGCGGTCACTATGTCGCGGCCGATGTGGCCGGCAATCTCGCCGCCAGCCTGGTCAAGGGTCCGAACGGCGCATCGCCGTTCGATCTGCTGTCGCAGCGCGAAACCCAGGTCATGCTAATGGTGACCAAGGGCCATTCGACGCAGGACATCTCCGACCGTCTGCACCTGTCGCCGAAGACGGTCAGCACCTATCGCTATCGCCTGTTCGAGAAGCTTGGCGTCAGCAACGACGTCGAGCTGACCCGCATGGCGATGCGCTACGGCCTGCTTGACGAGCGCAGCGAGAACCGATCAGCCAGCTGATGCCGGATGGTTTCGTCCGAGCAACCGCCAGACGTTCCTGAACCCGCAGACGCTTCACCGCCCGCGGACGAGCGTGTATTCGATCACCGCGCATTTCTGGCGCAGCTGAGTTCGTCACCCGGCGTCTACCGGATGCTCGGCGGCAGCGGCGAACTGCTCTACGTCGGCAAGGCACGCAATCTGCGCAAGCGCGTATCGAGCTACTTCCTGCGGGCCAGCGGCAATCCGCGCATCGAGAGCATGGTGTCGCAGATCCGCGGCATCGAAGTCACGCTTACACATACCGAAGACGAAGCGCTTATTCTTGAAGCGACCCTGATCAAGGATCTCAAGCCACGCTACAACGTCTATTACCGCGACGACAAAAGCTATCCCTATGTGCGGTTCACCGCGCACGAGTACCCGCGCATCGCCTATTACCGCGGTGCGAAGGTTGGGCGTGACCAGTATTTCGGGCCATTTCCGAGCGCGTCATCAGTGCGTGAGACCCTGCAGAGTCTGCAGAAGCTGTTCAAGCTGAGGCCCTGTCGCGATTCATTCTTTACGCATCGCGACCGCCCCTGCCTGCAGTACCAGATCAAGCGTTGCAGCGCGCCGTGCGTGGAGCTGATCAGCCCCGACGACTATGCGCGAGATGTCCGCAACGCCGCGCGCCTGCTGCAGGGCAAGGGCGACGAACTGGCCGGTGAGCTCACGACGGAGATGGAAGCGGCCGCCGAGCGTTTGGATTTTGAACTGGCGGCACGCCTGCGTGATCAGATCGGCGCGCTCAAGCGTGTGCGTGAAAACCAGGCGATGACCGGCGGTGCCGACGATATCGACGTCATCGTCGTCGCGTCACATGCGGCGAGCAGCTGTGTCACCGTGATCTCGGTCCGCGATGGCGTGAACCTCGGCCATCGCAATCATTTCCCCAAGCATCCGCAACACGCCGAGCCGGCCGAGCTGCTCGACAGCTTTCTGAGCCAACATTATCTGCAGCAGCTGCCGCCACCCGAGCTGCTGATCAGTCATGCACTCGATGACGTTGAACTTCTGGAGACGGCACTAAGCCAGCATGCCGGCCGTCGCATCCAGGTCCACAAGCCGCTGCGCGGACTCAAACTGCGTCTGCTGGAGATGGCGCAGCAGACTGCGGATCAGGCTCTGTCGGCGTATCTGGTCGACGCCGCGAGCATGGACGAGCGTTTGCTGGAGTTGCAGCGCGCACTGGATCTTGAGCGCCCGCCGCAGCGCCTGGAGTGCTTCGATATCTCACACACGCAGGGCGAGAAAGCGGTGGCGTCCTGCGTCGTGTTCGATGGTGACGGCCCGCTCAAGTCCGCGTACCGCAAGTTCAACATTGACGGCATCACGCCCGGCGACGACTACGCCGCGATCAACCAGGCGGTGAGCCGGCGTTTCGCCAAGGTGAAGGCCGGGCAGGGGCAAAGCCCGGACGTGCTGTTCATCGACGGTGGCCTCGGCCAGCTCAATGCCGCGCTCGAGGCGCTGGAGGCGCTGGACATCACCGACCTGCGTGTCGTCGCGATCGCCAAGGGGCCGACCCGCAAGCCCGGACTCGAGGAACTGATCCTGCCCGAACTGGAACTGCCGCTGCGTTTGCCGGCGGACTCGCCGGCGCTGCATCTGATCCAGCGCATTCGCGACGAAGCGCATCGCTTTGCGATCACCGGCCATCGC
>JALYJV010000308.1 GCA_030775105.1 Pseudomonadota bacterium
CCTGGCCGCCGTCGGCGGTTGGTTCCTGTTTCCGGATCAGATCAAGGGCTGGCTCGCGCCTTACCTGCCATCGGTGAGGCACCCGTATCTGCTCGTGATCTTCTCAGCGATGGCCGGGCTCTCGCTGCTGCGCACGATCACGATGCAGTTCCGTCCCAAGACCACATCAGGCTGGGCCGTCACACCCGGCACGGTCCTGACCAGCGAAGTCGAAACGCGGAAAATCGGCAGCAAGAAGAGCAGTTACCCGCACATCGAGTACAGCTACGCCGTCGCCGGACAGGAGTACCGCGCCAGCCGAGTCAGCGCCATCGAGATCTCCGGCTCGGAATGGATCGTGCGCAAGCGGACGGACAAGTATCCGGTCGGCAGCACCGTGAGCGTGCACTACAACCCCGCCAATCCCTCGGACGCCACGCTGCAACAGCCATCGACCTATGTTGGTAGCGGACTGACGGCAGTCGGAATCTTCGGCTTTCTGGCCTGGTACTTCGCGACGCACTGATCCGCCCGGGATCAGGCCGCAGCCGTCACCTCATCCGTCCACACGCGAAAGCTTTCGAGCGTGTGTGGCCCGTAAGTCGTCGTGATCGCCACATCGGCGGCGTCACGACCGCGCGCGATCAGGATGCGGCCGATGCGCGGCTGATTGTTGCGCGGATCAAACGAATGCCAGCGGTCGCCGAGATAGACCTCCATCGAGCCGGCGAAATCCATCGGCGCATCGACTGCGGGAACACCGATATCGCCGAGATACGCGGTGCAATAGCGCGCCGGAATGTTCAGGCAGCGGCAGAACGCAATGGCGAGATGCGCGTAGTCGCGGCAAACGCCCTGTCGCTCGTTGTAGGTCTGCCACGCTGTCTTGGTCGAACGCGCGTACTGGTAGCCGAAGGTGATGTGCTGATTGACGAAGTCGCAGATCGCCTGCACGCGCCGCCAGCCGAGCGGTGTGTGGCCGAACAGCTTCCAGGCGACGTCGGTCAGCAGATCGGTTTCGCAGTACCGGCTGCCGAGCAGATACACGAGTGTTTCCTCCGGCAGCGACTGCACCGGGTGCTGGATTGCGTCCATGGCGACTGGCTCTGTGAGTCCGCGATCGTTGATCAGGCCATCGGCCGTCAGGCAGATGCGCCCGGCGGGCGCGACGATGCGGCTGCACCAGTTGCCGAAGCCATCGCGATACATCGTGATCGGCACGCTGGGATCGGTGCGGAGCTGATCAGGCCTGACCAGGTCCGAGGTGCGTGTGTAGTGCACATGCAGCGTCAGGATCATCGGTGTCGACTGCGGACACTGGTAGACCAGTTCGTAACCAAAGCGGATTTGCATGAGCGGACTCGCGGGCAGCGGTATTGGCCGACCCGGTGATCCGGGTCGGAATTAACGATTGAATGAGGACACCGAACAGACACGCAACAATCGATCCAGACGAGCAGCCCATTCCTGTTGGCCGGCCTCGTTTTCGATCAGGTCCTGCCGGATCTCGATGCCGACATGCAGCAAACCGCGACGCTCACCATACTCGGGTATCGAGTAATCCGTGTCATCACCGACGGTGTAAGGCTCGTTGTCGCCGACGTTCAAGCCCGTCTCGACCCGCAGCGCGCCAATGAGCGCGCGCGCCAAACGGGAGTCGCGGTTGTGCAGCACGCCGATATGCCAGGGGCGCTGCTCACCGAGATAGGTCGGCGTGAAGCTGTGCATGAATACCAGAACGGGCTCGTGGCCCCGCTGCAGCCGGGCATCGAGTGTCGCGCGGATGCAGGCGTGATACGGCACAAAGATCTCATTCGCGCGATGCTGCGCAGCGGCCGCACTGAGGTTCCGGTTGCCGGGGATCTCGGTGCGCTCACTCCGGAGCACGATTGAATCGCTGCTGTTCAGTGGGCGGTTGCAATCGATCACCAGGCGCGAATAGTTCTGCAGAACCAGCGGCGCATCCAGCATGCGGGCGAGCCTGCGCGAGACCGCCGCTGCGCCGATGTCCCAGGCGATATGTCTCTGCAGTTCAGCGTCCGGCAAGCCTAGCGATGCGAGCTTGCGTGGAACCCGGTTGCCGGCGTGATCGCAGATCAACAACCAGCCGGAATGACCGGACTCACATTCGACGGTGTACGCAGCTGGCTCGTCAGCTGCGAGCAGCCTGTCTCCGGCAGCTGTTTCAGGTTCGTGCATCGTGGCGAGTATGGCGGATCGACAGCGCATCTACCTTGCATCGACCGCCCTTTGCTGGTCGAATCCGGAAACACTTGCCTGATGTTGGAGATGACGTGGCCAGCCCCCATAGAATCCTGATTGCGGTCGCCCACGGCACTCCGTACGAAGAAGCGTTCAAGTCCGCCGGCTGGGAGGTTCTGCAAGCCGACGACACGCATCGTGTCTACAGCTCTGCGCGGCACAACAATGTCGCGGCCATCCTGCTCGACACCCATCTGCCACGCGGTGGTGCCGAGACGGCGCTGAACTGGTTGAGCGCCAACGTTCACACCGCAGCCATTCCCGTCGTGGTATTGACCGATGGCAATGCGGCCGTCGTGCAGTCGCTGAAGACGGCGGGTGCGCAGCACTGTCTGCCGCTGAACGCGAAGCCTGAGCAGGTGCTCGCGTTGATCCACCAAAGCTCCGGCGAACCGCCAGCACCGAAAGAAGCGCCGCAGGCGACGGTGGCGGCCGAGGCGCGCCTCGCCGCTTTGCGCGCTTCCGGCCTGCTCGGAACGCATTCGGAGGCCGCTTACGACCATCTCACGCAACTGGCAGCACGTCTGGTCGGCGCGCCCATCGCTGCATTGACCTTGATCGACCGCACCCGGCAGTACCTGAAGAGCAGCGTCGGGATCGCGGATTCCGAGCCGCGTGACGTTCCGTTGAGCCAGTCATTGTGTCAGTGGGTGGTTTCCGGTCAGGGCGCCGTGGTCATCGACGATGCGCGGCTGCATCCGGTACTCCAGCACAACGCTGCAGTGATGCACCACGGCGTGACCGCGTATGCCGGCGTCCCGGTGACCGCCATGGGCGGTCAGCACCTGGGCGCACTCTGTGTTGTCGACAACCAGCCGCGGCATTGGACGAAGGCGCAGCTGGATACGCTGACGGACCTGGCGCGACTCGCGGAAGTGCTGGTCGCCCGGGCGATGCTGAACCGGCCATCGGCCGCGGCGCTTGCCGACATGAAGTGGTATGCGACGGCCGGCTCGGAGGCGATTCTCGGCGCGGTGCGCATCTTGCGACGCGACGATCTGAGACCGCAAGACCGTCACGCCTTGCTCGATCAGATCGACAGTGGCCTGCGCAGCCTGATGAAGATCCGTGCATCCGTGCGTGCGGCCGGATGAAGTCTTCCGATACTTCAAGCCTCGACTGAGTAGGACCGCAATGAAACAGCGCCGCGTGTTGTGCTTTGTACTGATGCTGCTGCTCGGCGCGCGCGCCCACGCCGAACAAGCGCAGCTGACCGTCGAAGACGGCACCGGGCCAACACCGAAACTCGTCGCGCCGGTAAAGGCGCTGCTGCCGACGATGAATATCGCGCCCGCCAAGGGTTGGCCCGAAGGAGGCAAGCCGCGTGCAGCAACCGGCCTGCGCGTTACGGCGTTCGCCGGTTCACTCGATCATCCACGCTGGCTGCACGTGTTGCCGAACGGCGACGTGCTGGTTGCCGAGACCAATGCGCCGGATCGTCCGGAAGACAGCGCCGGCATCAAGGGCTGGATTGCCGGTGTCATCATGAAGCGTGCCGGCGCCACGGTGCCGAGCGCGAACCGCATTTCGCTGCTGCGTGATGTTGATGGCGACGGTATCGCCGAGCATCGATCGGTGCTGCTCGAAAAGCTCAACGCACCATTCGGCATGGCCTGGGCTGCCGGTCGCCTCTACGTCGCCAACACGGATGCAGTGCTCCGCTTCGACTATCGCCTCGGCGAAGAACGCATCGGCGGCAGCGGCACGCGTATCGCACCGTTGCCGGGCGGTGCGCTGAATCACCACTGGACCAAGAGCCTGATTGCCAATGCGGACGGCAGCAAGCTCTACGTTGGCGTCGGATCGAACAGCAATGTCGCCGAGAACGGCCTCGAAAAGGAAGTCGATCGCGCCGCGATCCTCGAGATCGATGTCGCCAGCGGCCGTCAGCGCGTCTACGCATCTGGTCTGCGCAATCCGGTCGGCATGGCCTGGGAGCCGCGCAGCGGCAAGCTCTGGGTTGCAGTCAACGAACGCGACGAGATCGGTAGCGACCTCGTGCCTGACTACATGACCTCGGTCGATGACGGCGCGTTCTACGGCTGGCCGTGGAGCTACTACGGCAAGCACGTCGACGAGCGCGTCCAGCCGCCGCGACCCGACATGGTCGCCAGGGCCCGTGTACCCGACTACGCGCTTGGCCCGCACACCGCTTCACTCGGGCTCAGCAACGCACAGGGCAACACGCTGCCGGCGAACTTCGCCGATGGCATGTTCGTCGGCCAGCACGGCTCCTGGAACCGCAAGCCGCACAGCGGCTACAAGGTGATCTTCGTGCCGTTTGCGGATGGCAAGCCGAACGGCAAACCCGTCGATGTACTGAGCGGATTTCTCAGCGACGACGGCGATGCCTACGGCCGGCCGGTCGGCGTCGCGATCGATCGGCGCGGTGGCCTGCTCGTCGCCGACGATGTCGGCAATGTCATCTGGCGGGTCAGCTCAAACGCACGGTAACGGTCGCCTTCTCGCTGAAATCATTGCCCAGCGGCCGGCAGATATGTCCGTGAGTCCGGCAGCGGCACTATTTTCATCCGGGTGCGTCCAATGCGATGTACTTTCCCGTAATCAGCGGGACCACGCATTGCTCATCGGACACGCGTCCGCCGGGAAGTCACATGAACTTATCGAAACCAGCCCTGACCTCCGTCTTCCTGATCGGCCTGATGTTTGCCGCCAGCTGCTCGGCAGGTACGGAGCCATCGGTCAAAACCTCCAATGCGTCGGGCCCGGTTGTGGACCTCACGCTATCTGACCTGGACGGCAAAACCGTCAGCCTGGCGAACTACCGCGGCAAGAAGCTGTACATCAAGTTCTGGGCGAGCTGGTGTCCGATCTGTCTGGCCGGAATGTCCGAGGTCGAAGCCCTGGCTGCCAACAAGAGTGACGACGTGGAAGTGCTGACGATCGCTTCGCCTGAGTATCTGGGTGAAATGCCGGAAGGCGATTTCAGGTCCTGGGCCAAGGCGCGAAAGTTCGATGTGCCGATCCTGATCGATTCCGGCGGCCGGTTTGCCGCTTCGCTGGGTGTGGACAAGTACCCGTCGTCGATGTGGCTCAGCCCGGAAGGCAAGCGCATCGACGTTCACACGGGGCAGGTTTCCAACGACTGGATTGTTGCCCACTTCGACGAGGCGAAGGGTAGCAAGGCGCGTGTCAGCACGCGTTTCCCGCCCAACCCCAATGTCGGCGTGGATTACAGCAAAGCCGAACTGAAAGAGATCTGGCTGGCGGGCGGCTGCTTCTGGGGTGTCGAGGCTTACTTCGCCCGTGTCTACGGCGTCGCCGATGCCGCGTCCGGTTACGCCAACGGCGCCACGCCCAACCCGAGCTACGACGACGTGATTGATGGTTCAGGTCACGCGGAAGTCGTGCGCGTGCGCTATGACCCCAGGCGCGTCAGCCTCGAAAGGCTGCTGACGATGTTCTTCAAGATCATCGATCCGACTTCGCTGAACAAGCAGGGCAACGATCGAGGCGTGCAGTACCGGACAGGCATCTACTACAAGGATCCGTCCGACCGCAGCGTAGCGGACGCGGTGATGAAGGCGGAGCGCAGCCGCTGGAACAAGCCCGTCGTGACCGAGCTGCTGCCGCTGACGCAGTTCGCCCTGGCCGAGAACTACCACCAGGACTATCTGGAGAAGAATCCGGACGGCTATTGCCACACCGATTTTTCCAGCCTGACCAATGCCACCGTTCCGCCTGCCCAGGTGAAAGTGGATCCAGCCCGCTACCGCAAGCCGGACAATGCCACGCTGCGCAAGTCGCTGACCGCGGAGCAGTACGCGGTTACGCAAGAGGAAGACACCGAGCGCGCGTACAGCAACGAGTACTGGGACAATTACGTGCCGGGGTTGTACGTGGACGTGGTGACCGGAGAACCCCTGTTCACCTCGAACGAGAAATACGACTCCGCCTGCGGCTGGCCGAGCTTCACGCGCGCCATCGTTCCGGAGGTGGTTCACTACCGGACCGACACGCGCTACGGGATGACGCGCACCGAAGTGCGCAGCCGTGTCGGCGATTCGCACCTGGGCCACGTCTTCGACGACGGGCCCAAGGACCGCGGCGGCAAGCGGTACTGCATCAACAGCGCCTCAATCCGGTTTGTTCCGGTGGAGAAGCTCGCTGCCGAAGGCTATGCCGAGTTCCGTACTCTGTTCGGAGAGAAGTAGACGTCGGGTCGATCATGCGTCAGCGACCCGGCGCCTTCTGAACCTTTGTCACTTTGCCCTTCGCATCGAAACGCACGTTGCCGACCATGCTGTGCCCTGTCTTGACGAAGACAGCCCAGCTCGGGGCGCTGCATGAGAAGTCGCCGCCGTAGCTCACGTGGCTGATCGCACCGTCGGGTGTGCCAAGCTCGGCCGGTGCCTGCGACATCATCTGCGGCAGCAGCGACGTATCCAGCTGCGCGAGGGCGAACTGTTTCGTGCAAGCCGTCGGCTGCGCGAACGGTCCGGTGACCTTGCCCGCCGAGTAGGAGTAGAGGCTCGCCATCTTCTTCGAAGCGTCGGTTACGGTCGTCAGAGTTGCCGAGCTATCCATGAGCATCAGCTGGACAGCATTCGCGCTGTGAGTCGCCAGCATCTGGATGACTTCAGCAGGTTTCTCCAGAGGCAGTGGTGCGTCTGCCGCCACGCTCTCTCCGGACTTGCTGGTAGCGGCCGCCCAAGCCTGATGCACTGCGGTGGAGCGTTTCGAGTCGAGCTTGTAGAGCGCGTTGCGCGACGCAATCTTGAGTTTGAAATCGGTCTGCGTGTCGGTCAGTGTCTTGTACAGCTGATCCTTGTAGCCCGCAGCGGCCGCTCCCATGTTTCCGAGGGCCTCCATCGCAGCAGCACGCACCTTGATCTCCACGTCGTTGAACGCCGACCCATGCAGTTGCTCCGCTGCCGTGGACGCAGCCCGCTCGCCAATGGCACCAATGGCTGTTGCCGCGCTCTCCCGGATGTTCGCGTCGGTATCGTCGCGCAACAGGGGCAGGAGCCACGGCAGTGCGCCCAACGCGGGCTCGCCGATCTTTGCGAGCGCATCAGCGGCGTACTTGCGGTTGGTGCTGTGCGGAGATTCCAGCTGCGCTCCCAGCACCGGAACGGCTTCGGGCACGGGGGGACGATAGGCTCCGATGGTGGAAAAGAGTTCGTACGGCATGGCAACGCTTGCGTCACCGAGTGCGGTCAAGATCGGCTGAACTAGTGCGCGATCCTGAGTCTTCAGGATATCGCGCAGAATTTTGCCTGCGTCCAGCCCGTTCTGGACTTCTTGTTTCGAGACGGCGCAATCGAGAGTCATCGGGAACAGCTCCACTGCCGATGTCCGCTTCACGAGCCCCGCAATGCCACGCAGACGCGGCCCGCAATCCGTCGCCGACAGCAGCCTGCGATAGGCAGGCTCCAAAGCATCGAATCCGATGTTGAGATCTTCGAGTGCCAGGATGGTATTGGAGACGACGAACTGATCGGTATCCTCGAGCGTCGCAGTCAATGCAGGGATCTGTGGCCGCGCCGCTTCCCCGAGTTTCCACAGGGCAACGGTGGCACGCGAGCGAACCAGCGGCGACGAATCGCGCAGTGCCTCGCCCAGGGCGGGCGCGGCATCGACAGCACCCATCTCGCCAAGTTGCCTGGCGGCATCGGCGCGCGTCTTCTCGCTGCGAGCAGTCAGGTCCTCGATCAGTTCGGCGGGATCCTGTGCGTGAGCCGCTGGCATCAGGAGCGCGCCCGAGAGGTACAAGGCGCAAAAGGTGGCTTGCAGGATGGTCTTCATCGGGAACTCCATTTATTAGCGGCAGAGTCTGGGAGGGTTGCCCATGCGCTTGCAGATTCGGCGCTCGCTCTCGCAGGAAGGCTTGTCGCCATATGCACAGCCCTCTCGGTACAGGCCGACGGCAGTGACATCGCGGGTTTCGTTTCTCTCCACGCCTTCACCCTTCTCTGCGGCGGAAGCGGCCTTCTTGCACGCGACCGGGCTGCCGGCGATTCCACCGCCGTAACAGGCCCGTTGCCACAGCTCGAAGCCCTTGGCCTTGTCCATGGGCGTGCCGCGGCCCGCCGCGTGCAGATCGCCGAGATCGGTACAGGCGTCATTGCGTTTTGCGTAGTTGTGCGTGCAGCTGAGAGTAAAGAGCTGGAATGCGCGTGCATCGTCTCTGGGAACTTCTATGCCGTCGCGGAGCATGCGGCCGAAGTTGTGGCAGCCTTCGAGTTCCTCGCCATCACAGGCCTGACTCAAAGCTTTTGCTGCGAGTGCGGTGTCGCGCGGCATGCCGTCGCCATTTAGGTAGCGCACGCCGATGCGCGCACAGGCCCAGGCCTGCCCCTTGTCACAAGCTCGCTTGTAGTTGGAGAGCGCCAGTTTCTCATTCTTCGCGCCCGCTTCCCCGGACTCCTGAAGCTCACCGGCAGCGGCGCATCCGAATGCATCGTTGACCGAGCAGGCGTGCTCGAAGAGCGCCAGG
Organism: Pseudomonadota bacterium; assembly: GCA_030775105.1. GTDB lineage: Bacteria > Pseudomonadota > Gammaproteobacteria > Nevskiales > Nevskiaceae > Solimonas. The sequence continues at coordinate 8,702 of JALYJV010000308.1, forward strand.
GCCTTGGCGCGATCTGCCGGAACGTCACGATCCCCTTCGCGGTACTTGACCGCGAACCTGGTCAGCGCATCGCAACCTTGCGTTGATCCGCTCCGGCAACCCAGTAGGTAGAACCGCTCGGCCTGGGCAAGGTCCTGCGGCAAGCTCGATCCCCTCTCATACGCCCAAGCGACCGAGGAGCACTGGGTGACGTTGCCGGCCTCGCAACTGGCCCGCGATTTCTCGGCATTCATGCGCAAGGCCGACGCTGTGTCGGTCGGTATCCCCGGAATGGTGATGCAGGCGCCCAGAAAAGCAGCCGCCACAGCCGCAACAGCCAGTGAAATGCTTGGTTTCATGATCAATCTCCCCCGCTGCGTGGAATCCGGATGCATCAAGGCATGCACGCCGTGATTCATTTATAGGGGGAGTTCAGGCCACTTTTTTTGCCAACCAGTAGGCAAACCGGGGTGGATCATCGTGCCCAGTCGTCAATCCGCGGCAGTTGAGCCGCGATGGCGAGGTGGAATTCGGGGACCGACTGGCCCCCGGAAGCAGGCATTTCGCACCGACGATCCGTTACGGCGGAGATATGCCTATATAGTGCATCACCGTGCTCTTGCGGCAATTTGCGGAATGTCCCATGGCACGCGTCACCGTAGAAGACTGTCTCGCCCGCATCCCCAATCACTTCAACCTGTGCCTGGTCGCGTCCAAACGCGCGCGCCAGCTGGCGCGTGGCGCATCAGCGCATCTGCCCTGGCAGGATCACAAGTCGACGGTGCTGACGCTCAAGGAAGTGGCCGCCGGGTTCGTCGGATTGTCGGTGCTCAAGGAAGATGACCTGCCCGAGCTGCGCACAACGATTTCGGGCCTCGAGTTCCCAGAGCTGGGCAGCGACATCTGAAGGAACCGGCACATGACCTGCAAGAAGTGTTCGGACCAGATCGGCTTGCCCTCGACCTGGAAACCGCATGCCCGGTTGGACCGGCCGGGCTCTGCGCGGACCGCAGGCTATGCCGCCACTGGCAACCAGAAGCTGTACGCCTGTGCCGCTTGCGGCACCGTGCTGCGCAAAGGGCTGAACACGGGCTGGGCTCTGGCCACGCGCATCGTGGCAAATCCAGAGCCGGTCAGCACCGTCATTCCCGAATAACCTTCTCTTTGCGAGCTGCTGTGCTATGGCATACAAACCGCGCGCCATCGATCTGAAACTGCGTGAGCAGCGGCTACACACCTATCAGACGGCGCAAACCATCTCCTCCTGCTTCCCCAACTTGAAGCACATTTCTCTGGGGGTGCGCTTCACCGGTGCCGATCGCCTTTCGCCTTACAAGCAAATCTACACCGGCGACATGCAGGCGTATTTCCACATGCAATGCCCTTCCAAGGAATGCGAGGGCGGTGGCTTCGACCTGACCAAAGCGATCACCGGTGCTGCCAAAAGTCGCTCAAGGTCCGCAAGCGGAGATTTGCAGTGCAGCGGCGTGCTCTCGTCTTCTGCCAAGCGTCGCGACGCTTGCCCGGTGACCCTGAGCTACGACATTGATTGTGTGCTGCGCGACTGATCGTCCGCTGCGCTCTAGGCACGTCTCTCGAAGTACTCAACCAGCGCACGAAGCCGATCACCCTGAATCGGCTCGCTGCCGCCGCCGGCACTCGCATTGCCGAACGACTGCAAGCCAACATCTTCATCAACCTCGCGGCTCGCAGTCAGCCTACCTGCGTAGCCCACGTTGGTTTCCAGATTCAGGACTCGCCAGACGAGTCCGGCCTTGCCGGTCTTCGACGCCTGGAACTGCGGTAGCTGCGCCAATCGGTCCAGGGCTTCGCTAGCCTTCATTCGATGTCTCCAGAGTATTTGTGCGTACGTGCGGGAGCGCTACTCACCGAGGAGCAGATTCAACTCCTGCGCGATCGCGGTCATGGCGTCGATCGTCGGATGCAGCGGCGCCCCCAATGCTCCACCAGGCGGGTGCATGCCCTTGATCCATGGATGCTGAGCGCAGACATCGTGGCCCCGACTGAGCAACTGGGCGTCCATCAACAGTGCGCCGCGCCCCTCTGCGGCGGCACGGGTGAATTCCGCGAGCTTCTCTGCGATGTCACGCATCTGTGCAACCTGTTCCGCGCTCAGACCAAGCTGCTCGCAGGTACCACCCTCGGGCAATACCGTCGGGTAATTCACCAGCACGATTCGGGCATCGGGTGCGCGGCGATGCACTTCGCCGATGATCGAAACCAGTTGGTCGAACAGCCTCGGCAGGGCCTGCTCCATCTGATCCACGCTTCGCACCGTGCAGGCGCCAATCGTGCGCACCAGCCATGGCGTGCGGTCATTGCACCCCATCGCCATCAGGTTGGCGAGGTAGCCGATGTCGTTGCCGCCAATCGTCACCGTGACGAGTTCGGTTTCTGCGGTCACCGCGTCCATCTGCGGACCCAGCAGGGCGAGCCCGCCTTCGAGAATGTCCGTCGTTGTCGCGCCACCACAGCTGACGTCGACGAGCGAGAGCCCACGCAGCTTGGCGAGGTGGTGCGCATAGTTGTCGCGTGAGCGAAAACAGAACCACGGGCTGTTGTCGGCCGGCTCGGTGATTGCGGGTCCGGCGGCGAAGGAGCTGCCCATCGCGACGTACTGCGGGCGCCCCTGCGGCGGGCGTCCCTCGACATAGATGTGCAGCACAAACGAGAGCCCCAGCAGCGCCAGGACGGCGAGGCTCCAGCCTGCAACACGAAGTATTTTCCTGATCATGTTGCGTTACGGAGATGTCCAGACCTCATGCCCATCCGGATCGACGTAGGCGTGCTTCCCACGCCCGGCCGTCTGTATCCATACGCGTGCAAGCCCATCGGAAAAGTTTTCGACGCCCGCGTAGCGCGGTTCGATGCGAAGCTTTCCCTGCGCATCAATGAAGCCGTACTTTCCGTCCACGCTGACTCCGGCGCGCCCTTCATTGAAGTCACCTGCGTCATCGAATTGCGGCTTGACGACGAACTTGCCGTCCAGCCCGACGTAGCCAAACAGTTTCTGGGTGCGCTTGCCCTCAGGCGACATTCCACCAGTGAGCGTCGCACGCGCCATGCCTTCGCGAAATGCGTAGCCGCCGAAGAAGATTGGCGCGATGGCGACTGCGCCTGAAGGATCCAGATAGCCCCAGCCCGCGTCCAGGCGGAACGCCGCCCGTCCATTGGAGAAATCCGTCGACAGCTTGTAGTCACTGGATGGTGGAACAACGGTCTTGCCGGTCGTGTCGATATAGGCGTAACCGCCCTTCACCTGCGCACGCGCGCGCGCTTCAACGAACGGATACGCGTAATTGAACTGCGCGGCTATCGCCCACTGCCCCTTGCGGTCGATGTAGCCATAACCGCCCTTGTCATAGACCAGCACGCAGGCAAGCCCATCAGTGAAGGGCTGCACCTTGTCGTAGGTTGCAGCAATGACGACTTCACCGCTGCGATCGATCCAGCCAAATTTCGAGCCGACACGGACGACGGCCAGACCGTCGTAGAACGGGAACGCCTGGTCGAACTGCGCTGCGATCACGATATCGCCATTCACATCGACATAGCCCTCGCGATCATCGAGCCGGAACACCGCAAGCCCTTCCGAGAACTCCGGGCTGATCAACGCCGCAATGCTGATCTCAGCGGCAAAATCACCGCTGCCTCTACTGAGGCTCTTCTTTGGCGATATCGCGAGTCTGCCCGTCGCGTCGATGAAACCAGTCTTGCCGTTCTGCGAGACGCGCGCCATCCCGCCGGCAAATTCTATGGCGGAATCGTACTGCGGCTCGACCACCAGCTTGCCTCTGCGATCGATCGCACCATGCTTGCCGTCGACTTCGATGGGCCAGAGGCGCGGCGAAGCGGCATAGGCACCTCCCACCATTCCGCCGATACCCACCGCGCACACAATTCCTTTCAGTGTCTCAACCATAACGCCTCTCATGCTGAGCTACTTGTTGATCGGAACAAATATAGATCGTCGCGGCACCCCTAGACGACATTGGCTTAGTCATTCTGCGCAAGGTTAGCCGGGTACACGTCACCTCGCTTACTGATGCCTAGCATCTTGGGCTTGCTCCCGGTGGAGTGCTTACGCGGAGTGAGGATGACCCAGGCGGCGAGATCTCGGCTATTCCTGAATTGACGGGCATCTCCCACTGTCGCAACCATCGCTGTGGCGGTCATGATGCGGACGCCCGGAATCGCCATCAGTCGCTGCGAAGCTTCATTCTCTCGGTGCGAGCGCTCGATCTGGCGCTCAAGCATCATCGATGCGATCACGGATCTCGCTGAGATGGTGAAGTTGCAGTTCAACGAGTTGGCAAAAGGCACTGGGAAGATCCTGGCTGAGCATAGCTTCGTGGAATTTTGCGACGTTCTCGGTTTCATTGGAACCACGATGCCGAACTCGGCCAGCAACCCGCGAACCTGATTCACAATCGCCGTACGTGCGCGAACAAATCCTTGCCGCACGCATTGAAAAGGACGGCGCGTCCATTCCATTGATGAGGGGAAAGTGTTCGCTACTACGAAATCACTTCCGGCGCTGCGTCGAGATCATGTGAGAAAGCTCACCTCGAACACCGAACATGGCACAGCGCCACTGAAAACAAACCCCTGTATGTCGTCGCAGCCGAGCAACCGCAGCAGGCGCGACTGCTCTTCGGTTTCCACACCTTCCGCGACCACTTTGAGCTTGAGTGAATGAGCGAGGTTGATGATGGTGGACACCAATGCCAGCCCATGCGGCCCGGCGGTCATGTCGACCACGAACGAGCGGTCGATCTTGAGGGTGTCCAGTGGCAGTTTCGACAAGTAGCTGAGCGAAGAAAACCCGGTGCCGAAATCGTCGATGGCAACGCTCAGGCCCAGTGCGCGGACCGACTCCAGGCTGTCAATGCTGTGCCTGATGTCCTCCATGATGATGCTCTCGGTGATTTCCAGTTCCACTGCGCCGGCCGCGCGCGGATCAATCCCGATGTCCTGTTTGATCTCGGCAATGAAGGCGCGGTTGCGTAGCTGTAGTGGCGACACATTGACTGCAATTCGCACCGCCGCATGACCCGCGTCGCGCCAGCGCAGATGGTCTGCAATAGCC
>JALYJV010000309.1 GCA_030775105.1 Pseudomonadota bacterium
CTTCAAGGTAGTCGTACGGGAACAGCTTGGTGGTGTCCTTGACCGATTCGACGATATGGATGCGACGCCCCATCGTCTTGACCTGCATCACCGCGATCGGATCGAGCAGATGTTCGACGAACTGGACGTTGTCCTTGGTGATGGTGTCGCCGGGTTTGACCTTGCCCTTGGTGTGCACCGAGATCGAGAGCAGTTCGTCGGGATACGCCTTGGAAACATCCTCCGCACTGTGCGCCATCATCGGCCACAACGGCGCGAGCACGCCGGCACCCATGGCACCACGGGCCGTCTTGTCCAGGAACATGCGACGGCTGTAGTCGAAATCGTATTTACGAATATGCATCTTCATTCTCCTCGAGGATCAATCAGCCGCCAGCGACCGCAGGGGCATTGGGGGAACCGCCGAGCGCGCTACACGGCGGGGACTGCATTGGGTTGGCTGCTGCATCTTTGAGCTTCTGTGCCTGCGCTGCGAGCTCTGCGACCTCGGCGCCTTCGCCGAGCACGATCAGATCCTTGTCCGACACGAAGCCGGGCTTGAACAGCCAGATCAGCAGGGGCAGCACGATCAACGCGAGCACCATGTTGATCATCATGATGCAGACCAGCAGCAGCCCCATGTCGGCCATAAACTTCAGGCCCGACAGGAAGTACCACGGCAGGATGCCGATCACCATGATCGTTGCGGTGAACATGATCGCCTTGCCGGTCGTCTTCAGCGAGGTGTCGATCGCGCGACCCCAGTCGCCGGGATGGGCCTGGAACTCCTCGCAGATGCGCGACAGCAGATAGATGCCGTAGTCGATACCGACGCCGACGCCCACACAGGCAACCAGCACCGAGTTGATGTCGATGCCGATGCCGAGCAGATTCATCGCCGCGGTCATGACGAAATTCGACAGGTTGACCGGAATCAGCAGGAACACACCGGCGATGACAGAACGGTAGGCGAAGGCGGTCGCAACGAAGACGGCAAGATTCAGCAAACCGAAAATAAGCCAGTGATAGCGCTCGACGACGACATTCATCGCCTGCTGCAGCGCGATCGTGCCGGTGCCGAGGCGCACGGTGAACGCCGGATGATCAATGCCGACCTGCTCGACCGCGCGCTTCGCCGTCGCCAGCGCACCGTCGACGGTGGCCTGCTTGTTGTCGGCATACCACAGCGATACCGTCGAGTTCTGCTGATCGAAATCGACGATGTGCGAATAGGCCTTCGGGCTGGAGCCCATCAGCACCGCGGAGGCCGCCGCATTGGTCGCCGCGTTTTCCGGATCGAGCGGCAGCCATTTCGGATTGCCGCCGGCGAACAGGCGATTGCCTTCCATCAGGTAATCAGCAAACGACAGCGACGCACGCGGCGGGTTCTCGCCCTTCTCGATCAGCGCCTGCAGCTGCTGCATCGCGACGACAGTTTCGGCCTGGCGGGCCACGCGGCTCGGGTTTTTCGGATCCTTGGCTTCGAGCACCAGCTCCAGCGTATTCACGCCGGGGAAGTTCTGGTTGATCTCGGTGACCGCGGTGTTGTACTCGGAAGCCGGCCACAGCAGATTGCTGCCTTCGACCGGATTGCCGATCGGGATCTGCGAGGAGAGATAGAACGCGATCACCGCACTGACCGCGACGATGACGGTGGTGACGCGGGCACGCGGGCCATACGAGAGGCTGGCGATGGCGCCGAGGAAGGCTTTGAAGCGCTTCGTCATGCCGCCACTCTGCTCGCCGTGGCCGATCAGGTGCTCGATATTCTTCGGCTGCGGCAGCGAAGCCAGCAGCAGCGAGATCAGCACGACGCCGGTTGGAATCAGCCAGATGCACCAGAAGCCGCAGAAGAATGCGAAACGCTCCATTGCCGGAATCGGCGCCACCGCGATCAGGAACACGCCGACGGTGTCGGTGACGATACCCAGCACCGAAGGCGCCATCATGATGCGCATCGTGATCTCGGCCGCCTTCAGGCGGTCGGGGACATGTTCAAGCACTTCGTAATAGCGTTCGGTGAACTGCACACAATGCGAGAACGAGCGCGCCACCAGCAGCAGTGGCACGACCATCAGCAGCGGCTCGACCGGCAACTTGAGCCAGCCGACGAGGCCGAAGCCCCAGATCGCCGCGACGCCGCTGGTGACGATCGGCGTGACCACACCGACGATGTTGCGCATATACAGCATGAGCGCGACGATCAGGGCGCCGATCGTCAGCATCGCAATCCACAGCACCTGACTCTGGTAGTGGTACACCCAGCCCGTCAAAGTCGGCTGGCCTGCCACAAAAATCTCGTGGTGTTCGTCGGTCGCCTTGTGTGCGAGATCCTGCACGTACTTGAATGCTTCGCCGTAGTCGAGACGCGCTTCGATGAACGTCGCGCTGACCAGCGTCGCTGTGGCGTCGTTGGAGATCATGAACGTGCGCGCGTTCGGCGAGTTCTGCACCCGCTCGCGGAAGTTCTGGATTTCCTCCGGCGTGCTCGGCACCGAATCTTCCATCAGCGGACGCATGTCGATGCCGAACGGCGTCGCTTCGGCATAGCGTGCCTTTTCCGAAGCGATCGACAGGATCTGGTCGTGATCGACGCCGGGTGCAAGATCGATATCGCGGGTCAGCTGCCAGACCTTGCCCAGCGTCTCGGCGTTGTAGATATCGCCGCTCTTGCGCTTGACCATCATCGTGACGGTCAGGGGATTGCCGAAGTTCGGATGATCCTTGAAGACCTGCACGAACGGATCGTCCTTCGGGAGCAGGTCCGAAAAGATGGTCTTGATTTCAACATTGCGCAAACCCACTGCGAAAAACGCAGTGATCGCAATGAACACTAGCCACGACGCCTTGCGGTGCTGAATCGTGATTCGCGCAATTTTGTGACGCATTCCTTCCATGACAGCTCCGTGGTGATCAGCTCAGTCCCTTGGCAGGACCCGAGTTACAGAGGCGACACACACGCTGCACTCACATACGCAGCATGCTCTTGATTGGACGCAGAGAAATGAGACTTTGAAGGAATGCTGCAACGCAGCGCATGCCGGACGGACGCGGCGTCCACAGGTGTCACGACATTTGCAGGACATGAGGATTTGCTTCCCTCATGAACGCGGCTGATCTGAGCCATACGCTTCTCTCCTCGCGTTTTTACTGGCACTTCCATCCGCTATTGCTTGCGTTTGAGGAAGGCCTCTTTGCACACCACGGCAAGGTACGGGGCGCCGTCTAGCCGCACACTACACGGATGGGTAGTTTTTCCTATCGCATCCGTGTAGTGGCTTCGATGGATCATCAGCTGCGCATCAAATATTGCGGCGCAGCATCGGCACATCACTCTGCGTGCATCGCGCAATCGTGTTCGTACGACACGATTGAATTTCAACGAAGCCATCAATTGCTGCGCTGCAATATGCGTCGCCATGAGGAATAACCAGCATGCGGTCCTTGCTCAAGCAACACATCACCGCCGCATCACTGATCTGCACAAGTCTTGTGCTCGGCGCATGCGGGCATTCAAGCGGATCCGGCTTGAACGGCGACACTGAAGGTGCCGACAAGCAATGGATCGGCGCCTGGGGCACCGCACCTTATGCGGCCTACCCGATCGGTGTCTTCAGCAATGATTCGCACATCGATCCGACCACGCTGACCAGCCCGCTGCTGTTTATTGAAGGTCAGGCCGTCGATCAGACCTTCCGCATGATTGTCCGTCCGTCGATCGGCGGTGAACGCATCCGTGTGCGCCTGTCGAATCTGATGGGCGACCGCCCGGTCACGATCAATCCAGTCCGCATCGCGGTGCAGGCACTCGGCCCGGCGATTGTTGCCGGCACGAACACAGCCGTGCTGTTCGATGGTCAGGCTGAGGTCGTCGTTCCGGCCGGTGCTGAAGTCGTCAGCGATGCAACCGAGTTCAGCTACGCGTTTGGACAGAGTCTGGCGATCTCGCTGCATGTCGTCGGCGAAAGCGGTCCGGTGACCTGGCACCCGGTGTCGTTCGCTTTCAACTATGTCGGCCTGCCACATGCCGGCGACTTCACGATGGACCCGCTCGGAGCGACGACGCTGCAGCCTTCACTCGGTTGATTCTTCGTCAGCGGCGTCGATGTGCAGGACCCCACGTCGCTCGGCACCATCGTCGCGATTGGCGACTCGATCACCGATGGTGCGTATGCCGTTCCGGAAACCAATACACGCTGGCCCGACTTTCTTGCACGCCGCCTGCAGGCCGCCGATATCGCGATGGGCGTGATCAATGCCGGCATCAATTCAAATACCGTGCTGCCGAATCCGCAGGACAACGGCGCAGCCGGCCCGGCCGCAGTAGATCGCTTCACGCGTGACGTGCTTGAGCGCCCCGGCGTGCGCTCGATCGTGATCATGGAAGGCACCAACGATCTCAGCGGTGGCACACAGGCGCAGCCGATCTACGACGGCCTGGTTTCAATGGCACAACGCGCGCGGCAACGCGGGATCTGCGTTGTCATCGGCACCATCCCGCCGCGCTACAGCATCGTCGGCGCTGCCATCGGTCTCAATGTGTGGGATCGCGGCGAGAAGGAAGCCCAGCGTCAGCAGCTCAATGCGCTGCTGCGCAACAGCGCTGCATTCGATGCGGTAGCGGATTTCGACGCTGCCTTGCGCGATCCGATCGATCCGCAGGCGATGAACACCGTGCTCGCGTTTCCCGACGGCCTGCATCCGAACTCGCTGGGCTTCAGCGTGATGGCCGACGCCGTGCCGCTGGAAGCGCTCGTGCCCGCACCGCTGGGGAATTGCGCGAAATAGGACGTGACGCCGTGCTTGTGGCGGAGAGCCCGAAAGAGGGATTGTCGCGCTACGCGCGATCCTTCGGACTCGCTGACGCTCGCGTCGCGGGCGGTCGAACCCGTTCATGGTTTATCGAGGGTTCGAATCCTCTGCGATATTCAACAAAAAAGCCCCACGAGGGGGCTTTTTTGTTGAATGGCGGAGAGAGAGGGATTCGAACCCTCGATAGGGGATAAACCCTATACGCCCTTAGCAGGGGCGCGCCTTCGTCCACTCGGCCATCTCTCCGGGACGATCGGCAAGGAACTCACCCTGCCTCTGGCGAACCTTACGACGGATTCGACAGCACATGTAAATCATAAATGGTGCGCCCGGAAGGATAACTCGGGGTTGACACCCCTCGCCCTTCGGGCCGTCACCGCTTTCGCGGTGCCGTTCGAGCCTTGCGGCTCGTCGAACCAGGACCAATTGGTCGGAGGTTCGAATACACCTTCTACCGAACCTTACGACGGATTCGACAGCACATGTAAATCATAAATGGTGCGCCCGGAAGGATTCGAACCTCCGACCCCTTAGTTCGTAGCCAAGTGCTCTATCCAGCTGAGCTACGGGCGCACATCTCGCAACGAAGTCTGCCGCGAGGGCCGCGATTCTAGCGGCCTCAGCTGACAAGGTAAAGAAAAATCTATGAAGATGCCTTCAGGCACCGAAAGAAGACAGATTGCCAGCACCCTGCGTCGGAAATGCAGGCGTGCAATGGACAACCGGCGGAGTAGCCAGCTACCGATATCGCGGAAGCCGCCCAGCGCGTTGTTGCGTGCCGTTGATTCAGACCGCGACCGGCATCGGCGCTGCGTCCTGCGCTTCACCGCGCAGCCGCTTGACCAGTTCCTCACGGTGAACAGCGACTTCGCGAGGCGCCTGTACGCCGATGCGCACCTGTCCACCCTTGACCCCCAGCACCGTGACCTCGACGCCGTCACCGATCATCAGCGTTTCGCCAACTCGCCTCGTCAAAATCAGCATTCCCTTGCCCCTTTAAGTGAAAAACCAAGCCCCGTGGTCATCGCGACCACACAGGCCCAGTTTCGGGGACTTTTTCCATCTGCGGTATCCCCCGTACAGGGTGGGTCAGCTGTGGATAAGTCCCCTTTCAGGTCAGGTTTTGACGGAACTCGACCCGGACTCAGGCCTTCGCCGCTTCCTCGAGGCCGAAAGCCTTGTGCAAAGTGCGCACGGCGAGTTCCAGATACATCTCCTCGACGACGACCGAGATCTTGATCTCGGACGTCGAGATCATGCGGATGTTGATGCCCGCAGCGGCCAGGGCCTTGAACATCTTCGACGCCACGCCGGCGTGGCTGCGCATGCCGACGCCGACCAGCGAGACTTTCACGATATCGACCGCACTGGTCACGCCGCGTGCGCCGAGCTCGCCGGCGATGCGCTTCATGATGTCGAGCGCGCGATCGTAGTCGTTGCGATGCACGGTGAAGGTGAAATCGGTCGCGCCGTCGCCAGCGACGTTCTGCACGATCATGTCGACTTCGACGTTGGCGTCGCCAACCGGGCCGAGAATCGCCGCTGCAATACCCGGACGATCCGGCACGCCGGTCATGGTGATCTGGGCCTCATCGCGGTTGAATGCGATGCCGGAGATGAGCGGGTCTTCCATCGGGTTGTCCTCGAGCGTGATCAGCGTGCCGGGGCCATCGACGAAGGTCGACAGCACGCGCAGCGGTACTTTGTATTTGCCGGCAAATTCGACCGAACGGATCTGCAGAACCTTGGAACCGAGACTGGCCAGCTCCAGCATTTCCTCGAAGGTGATCTTGTCCAGGCGCCGTGCCTTGGGCTCGACGCGCGGATCGGTCGTGTAGACACCGTCGACATCGGTGTAGATCTGGCATTCGTCCGCCTTCAGCGCCGCGGCGAGCGCCACACCCGTTGTGTCCGAGCCACCGCGACCGAGCGTGGTCACGCTGCCGGTCGGATCAATACCCTGGAAGCCGGCCACGACAGGGACGACACCATCCTGGCAGTCCGCGAGCAGGCGCTCGGAATCGATCTCCTGGATGCGCGCCTTCATGTGCGCGCTGTCTGTCTTCACC
>JALYJV010000310.1 GCA_030775105.1 Pseudomonadota bacterium
CTGACGGCCCTGTGGGCGCTGGCCCGCGGCATCGTAGGCGGCTCGCTTGTCCGCGTCGCTGAGAACCGCGTAAGCCTCGGCCACGCGCTTGAAGCGGTCTTCAGCGTCGGCCTCCTTGTTCACATCGGGGTGGTACTTGCGCGCCAGCTTGCGATATGTGCGCTTGATCTCGTCTGCGCTCGCCGTGCGCTTCAGACCCAAGGTGGCGTAGTAGTCCTTGACCTCCATCAGCTCGATCCGGCCTTCATCAACGGATCGCCTGGCTTGCCAACACCCGTCTTTTCGACAATCACGCCGTGGTCAAGCCTCTCGCGTGCAATGTTGTCGAGCCACAGACGCTGGCCCATGTCGCGGAGCTCGCGGATCAGGTTCATAGCGGTGCCATTACGGCGGCGGTAGCCGCTTCAGGCACAAGCGTGAGGCTGGGATCCCATACGGTCTGTACGCGAACACACTTTGGGCGGAATGAATGCAGGGTCGCTGCGCCATCAAACCGGCTGATCGTGCGCTATCCAACCGACGACAGCGGTCATCTCGCAAACACTGGGCGTCTCACTCCCCCACCGCAGCCCGCCATGAACACCAGTACCTGGGTCCTGATTGCCGATAGCAGCAACGCGCGTCTCTATAGCGTGGCGGATCGTGGAAAGCCGTGGACGCTCATCGACGAGTACAAGCATCCACCGAGTCGTGTGACTGAAGGCGGGTTGGTCAGCGATCAGGCGGGGCGAACGCACGGTTCTGGCATCGCCAAGGGCGCTCGCTCCGCCATGGAGTCAAAGACCGCGCCGAAAGATGTCGAGATCAAGTCCTTTGCTCACGAGTTGGTCACAGTTCTGGAGCACGGTCATGGCCAGCAGGCCTACAGTCGCCTGGTGATGGCCGCGCCACCGCATTTCCTGGGGCTGCTGCGAAAGGGCATCAGCAGCACGGTCGGCAAGCTCGTGTCCGCGACCACGGACAAGGATTATCTGCATATCGGGGAGAAGGAAATGCAGGCGCATCTCGACCCTCTGGTGCAGCCATTGACAGGCGTCCACAGGGCCGAGGCCTAGCTCGGGCCGCCATGCTCCGGTTCCGGCCCTCCAGAATCCATATTGCAATCTGCAGCCAATGGCTCTGTTCCGACGTTAGTCCAGGGCCTTTTTTGCGGCAAACAACAGGAGCCGCTCAGTAGGGCTATTCATGGCTTCTGCATTCGCAGGTGATCCCTCGACCAGTTCCTCCATCGCAGTTGCCCATGCATTGGGTTCTGACATCGAGTCTGGGCTCTCTGCTATGGAGGCTGCTCGCAGACACACCGAATCCGGGCCCAACGAGCTACTTGAGGGGCCACGCATGCCGGAATGGCGCCGCGTACTCGCGCACTATCAGAATCCACTGGTCTACCTGCTGCTGGTTGCAGTCACTGTCGCATTCGTCGCTTGGTTCGTCGAAGGGCAGATTGGCTATCCAGTCGACGCGCTCGTGATCGCAAGTGTCGTGCTGATCAACGGCGTGCTGGGATACCTGCAGGATTCCAAGGCAGACAAGGCTGTGGCTGCGCTCGCGCGAATGACGGCCGTGACCTGCTCCGTTGTTCGCGGTGGAACAATGGTTCGCATCCCCGCGAGTGGGTTGGTCCCCGGTGACTTGCTGGCGCTTGCGGAAGGAGACGCAGTTGGAGCTGATGCACGCCTCGTAGACGCAACGTCGTTGCGCGTGCAGGAAGCCTCACTGACCGGAGAAAGCAGCGCAGTTCTGAAAGATGCCTCCGTTCTGCTGGAACCTGCCGCCATCGCCAGCCGGCTGAACATGGTGTTCAAGGGCACGGCTGTCGTGCAGGGCGCTGGCCGGGCGGTGGTTACCGCTACCGGAATGGGCACCGAGATGGGATCTATTGCAGCGATGCTTGAAGAGACGATCGAGGCACCGACGCCCCTGCAGGTGGAAGTCGAGAAGATCGGCATGCGGCTGGGCGTTGCAGTTGTCCTCGTTGCGATCGTGGTCGTGAGCACCATTCTCCTGGCCTCCGACATCAAGGTTAGTGACGGCGTCATCCAGGTCCTGCTGCTCGGCGTATCCCTGGCAGTGGCCGCGGTTCCGGAAGGCTTGGCGGCGATTCTCACAGTCGTTCTTGCCCTGGGAGTTCAACGCTTGGCCAAGCATCATGCGATCGTCAAAAAGCTTTCGTCGGTAGAAACGCTGGGCTCCGCTTCGGTCATTGCTTCCGACAAGACCGGGACGCTGACCCGAGCTGAGATGACCATTGTGCGCGTGGTCACGGCATCCGGCAGCACCGACATCACCGGCGTCGGGTATGCACCGGATGGCGCTGTCGAATCTTCTGCTGCGGGACAGAGGGGCGTACCAATCGGCGATGCGTTGCGTGCAGAGCAGACTGTCGTACTCAGCGGTGGCAGCCTGGCAAACAACGCTCAGTTACGTCAGAAGGACGATGAATCGTGGGAGATTCAGGGTGACCCCACCGAGGCGGCGTTTCTCGTTGCAGAGCGCAAGCTGGGTGTCAACAAGCGACGCGAACAACGCTTCAAGAGGATTGGCGAGCTGCCGTTCACGTCCGAGCGCAAGATGATGTCGATTGTTGCGCAGGATCACGAGCGCGGCGACGAAGTCGTCGTCGTTACAAAGGGAGCCCCGGATGTGCTGCTCCAGCATTGCACGCGATTGCGTGTAGGCAAGGACGTTCGGGTGCTCGACAGCGATACCCGTAGAAAGCTGCTGACAGACGTCGATACACTTTCCGGTGCCGCGTTACGCACACTGGCGGTAGCCTACAGACCCCTGGATGCAAATGAGGCGGCATCAACGCCAACGTCCTCAGTTGATGCGCTGGAACGCAACCTCATATTTGTCGGCACCGTCGGCATCATCGATCCACCGCGCGACGAGGCTGCAGTCGCCGTAGCCGAAGCGCAGCGCGCCGGAATCCGGATCATCATGATGACCGGAGACCACCCACGCACTGCCGCACGCATCGCTTCGGATCTGGGAATCGTGCCGGTGGGCGAAGCCGCGCTGACCGGACTCGAACTGGATGCGCTCGATGATGCAGGATTCGCCGAAGTGGTCCGCACCCGATCAGTCTTCGCGCGTGTAGCTCCTGCGAACAAGCTTCGGATCGTCAATGTGCTGCGCGAGTTCGGAAACGTCGTAGCGGTGACAGGAGACGGTGTGAATGATGCGCCGGCATTGAAGGCGGCGGACATCGGCATTGCAATGGGCAGAACCGGCACCGAGGTCTCGAAGGAAGCCGCAAAGATGATTCTCGCGGACGATAACTTCGCCACGATTGTCGAGGCAG
>JALYJV010000311.1 GCA_030775105.1 Pseudomonadota bacterium
GCGCAGGATTCCTGAACAGCGCGCTGGCGTACTCGACGCGGCAGGATTTGACGATCTCCTGGTAGTTCGTGCCGTCTCGAGTCAGCGCGAGGCGCAATTGTCTCTGGGTCAGACGCAGAGATTTCGACAGGCTACCAAGCGCGGGCGGATCACTGATATTCGACATCACCAGTTCCCGAATCCGGACCGATGGGCTGGTAATGGAATCCTGCAGTAACGCCTTCTGCTCATACTCCGACACGACACCGTCAAAGGTATCGGCATCGGCAATCGGATTCGGAAGATCGAGCACGGCCTTGTCGAACACAATGGTATTGGTGTCGCGGTCGGTCTTCGGGGTAATCGAAACATGCCGGTGGTAGGCGGACTCCCATCCTGCGGAGCTCGAGGTCAGCTGAACTTCTTTCAGATTGCCCCCATGTCCGGCGATGCGTGAAAGCTCGCGCTCAATCAGGCCGACCGCTGCGGACACCAAAAGTGCCTCCCCCTTGCTGTCGATCGGGCAGCGGAATCCAATGGTGAATCGACCCTCGGTTGCCGTCTCCATGTAGGAGTAGAGAACCAGGGGCGCTTCGCGATGATGATATTTCGCCACCAGCCGGATCGCGTCGCTGAACGTCGGTGCGATCTTGAAGCCCAACGCCAGGTCACCGAAAGCGGTGATGGGAATCTGCTTGCCGAGCATGAAGCCCAATTCACGCGCATTCGGCAAGCCGCCGAGGAGGCTCATCAATTGGCCCACGAGCGGGTGCTGCTCCGAATGAGGGGCGGCGGCAACGTCGTCCACAATCTTGCTCAGCTGCGTATGCATGGCGGCGTCGCAGTTAGGCAGTTGCGCAAAGGCGCGCTTGGCGTGCGCCAAGTAAGTTGACTGAACCTTCATGATCCTGGTGTGATTCCCCGACTTAACGATTCATGGTCGATTCCGGATTTGTTTACGAACCTCTCGAAGCCATGCATAGGCATGCCCGGTTCAATTGCCGCCTGACGATTGTTACCTAGAAGTTGAACTGCAGCGTCGCCGAGACCGACCGCGGCGGATTGGTTAGCGCCCCGTGCGCCCCGGCCTGCAGCGGAATATCGCCGCTGAAGGTCTTGATGAGTTTATCGCTGAGGTTCTTGCCGTGAACAACGATGTTCCAGCGGCCGTCGGAATTCTTCAGGCCGAGATGCGCGTTGTAGAGCCAGTACGAGTCCTGACCGTCCGCCGGATCGAGATCCGAATCCATGAACTCAAACCCCTTGTACGACGCGTTCGCGCCGATAAAGAAGTTGACCGGCCAGTCGAACAGCGGAATGTCATAGTTCAGGCCAAGATTGCCGGTCCACTCCGGCGCCCGGAATAGCGGCTGACCCGACAGATCACAGATTTGCTTGGGGGGCAGCGCAGCGATGCCTTGCGGCGGAAGTCCGCCTGGCGATTCAAGCGCCAAGGTGGGACAACCACTCTGAGTGTGCGTGACAAATTTGCCTTTGTTGTAGCCAACGGCCGCAGTCACAATCAGGCCGGGGTAGACCATCGCCGTCAGATCCGACTCGATACCTTTGCTGGTGACTTCTTCGGCATTGGCAATGTTGTAGCTGAAGCCGTTGAAGGTGGCGAGTTGATAGTCTTCGTAGACTGTCGAGAATCCGCCGAGGTTGAACCTCACCAGGCCGTCGAACAGCGTGGTCTTTACCCCGGCCTCGTAGGTGGTGGATTGCTCCGGTTTGAATTCAAAATCCGCTTCGGAGAACGCTGCGATGTTGTAACTGCCGGCTCGAAATCCCTTGGCATAGGTCCCGTAAAGGGTCACGGCCTCGTGCGGTTCCCATGTCATGGAGACTTTGGGTGAGAAATTCTCGTCGTCGGCTTTTTTTACGGTGCTATAGCCCCCCAGCGTCAACACCGACCATATCGGTACCGGCCCTTCGTCGGTTAAAACGGCAGTGCCTACCCTGGCATCTTTCGAATAGCGGCCGCCGACCAGCAACGCC
Organism: Pseudomonadota bacterium; assembly: GCA_030775105.1. Lineage (GTDB taxonomy): Bacteria > Pseudomonadota > Gammaproteobacteria > Nevskiales > Nevskiaceae > Solimonas. Next base: position 1,978 of record JALYJV010000311.1, read on the forward strand.
AGCGAGTCCGTAACGTGCCAGGTGAATTGGCCGAACAGGCCAATCGACTTGACGTCTACTGTGGCGATCCCGTTGAGATTGGCGGCGGCACCGCCAGGGAGCACCAGGCTCGTGACTGGATCCAGGAAATCCGGTCCGAGCAGCCCGATGAACGGTCCCAGCAGAGTTACGCCCGATACAGTATTGAGTCCAGGATTGACCGCGAGCGGAATATCCAGCTCGGCGTCAAAGCTGGACTTGAACAGAAACAAGCCGCCGACATACTCGACGCTACCCGGGGGCGAAACCACGCGGAACTCCTGGCTTAGCGCATTCGTTTCCGAATATCCCAGGAGCTCCGCGAGGTCGGCAGCGCTGCCATCAATATCGCCGCCTTGGAAATCGTCGAGGCGCGTATATGCAGTGATCGAGGTAAACGTGTGGTCCCAATGGTCAAGGCTGAATTGCAGCGGGACGATCATTCCCCTGCCGTCCGAACTATTCTGTCGACTGGCTGAGCCCCGGCGATCAAGTTCGGTTTCGAAGGTGGGATCCAACAAGGTGATGGCCGCGCGAAGTGTCCCCGGATACACGAATGTTTCACTTGAGGCCCATACCCCGATCAAGTACTCGAAGTAACTGGCGCCGAGCGACACGTCCATGAACTCGGTGAGACGGTAGCGAAACTTGGCGCGCGCCTGCTTGATGTCCTTGTCGCCCATTTGCTCACCAGTGGCCAGGTTGAGCGTATGGCCGTCTTCCTTGAACAGGTTGCCTGCCAGGCGAAATGACAGGTCGTCAGTCAGCGGTCCTGATACAACCGCCTCTGCCTTCCGGGAGTTTCTTGATCCGCCCGTCAACGCTGCGTAGGACTCCCAGTCCTCGGTGGGCTCGCCGTAGGTGACGTTGATCACGCCCGCGGTGGCGTTACGGCCGAACAGCGTTCCCTGCGGGCCTTTGAGCACCTCGATGCGCTTGACGTCCATGAAGCCCGGCTTCAGGTAGTCCAGTCGCGACACATAGACGCCATCGAGCACATACGAGACCGCCTGTTCGGAAATGATGTTGAGCTCGGCGGTGCCGATGCCGCGCATGTACAGCGAATTGAAATCAGTGTTGAACGAGACGTTGGGAATCAGCCGAGCCATGTCATCAAAGCTCGAGATCGCAGCCTTTCTCAGGTCATCACCGGTCATTACCGAGATCGCAATCGGCACCGCGCGGACGTCTTCCTCGCGCTTTTGAGCAGTGACGACGATCTCTTCCAGCACTGTCTGCGGCCTGCGAAAAACCTGTGCAACCGGTACTTCGCTCGTCGCATCCTCGACCGCGACCGGAATGGTTTCAGGGTAAGGATCAGGCGCGCTGCCTGAATCCGATGGAGTGCTGACGCCGTCTCCAATCAATGCATCAATCGGTGATGTCTCTGAAGATGCAGAAGCGGGTTCTGCATTCGATACTTGTGGCGTGGAATTGTCC
>JALYJV010000312.1 GCA_030775105.1 Pseudomonadota bacterium
CATGGCCCAGGTCGAGCGCCTGTTTCGCGTCGCCCGCGAAGCCGTGCGTGAGGCCGAACTTCAGCAGGGCCTGGCGCGCTGCGTCGTCGCTGCGGTGGGCCCGGTAGTCGCCGATGCCCTGGCCGCACACGCCGTCGCGGTTCAGGCGATGCCCGAGAGCGACTACTTCATGAAGCCGCTGATGCGCGCCTTGGGTGACGCCCTGGGCAGGTCCTGAAACGAAACGGGCGACCCAATGGGGTCGCCCGTGGTCCGCCGTGTGCAGCTACGCAGGCTTCCGCTTCTTGCGCATGCGGAGATTGAGCAGCTCGACGGAGACCGAGAAGCCCATCGCAAAGTAGACGTAGGCCTTGGGCACGTGGAAGCCCATGCCTTCACCAACGAGGACCATGCCGATCAGGATCAGGAACGACAGCGCGAGGATCTTGATGGTCGGATGGTCTTCAACGAACTGGCCGACCGGGCCGGCGAAGAACATCATCACGCCGATGGCAATCAGGATCGCGGCAACCATCACGGGTACGCGGTCGGTCATGCCGATCGCGGTGATCACGGAATCCAGCGAAAACACGATGTCCAGGATCATGATCTGGACGATCACGCTGGCAAAGCCAACCGCGACCGTCTTGCCGATCACGTCTTCCGGTCCGTGCCCGCCATCGGTGCTTTCGACCTGTTCGTGAATCTCGAGCGCTGCCTTGCCCAGCAGGAAAAGGCCGCCGCCGAACAGGATGATGTCGCGACCGGAAACCCCCTGGCCGAACGCATGGAACAGCGGCGCGACCAGCTTGGCCATCCAGGCCAGCGACAGGAGCAGCGCAACACGGGTCAGACAGGCGCCGGCCAAGCCGATCGTGCGGGCCTTGGCGCGCTGATGCTCGGGCAGCTTGTTGGCCATGATCGACAGAAAAATGATGTTGTCGATGCCCAGCACAATTTCCAGCGCGGCGAGCGTGAAAAGGGCAATCCAGAGTTCGGGTTCAAGCAGGGCGTTCACAGCGATGCTCTCAAGCAGTTTGGGGGCCGCATTCTAGTCGATCATCGTTTGCGTCTGCCGAACCCCAGAAATCAATGGCCATAAAAAGCGCCGCCCGCAGGGGCGGCGTGCGCATATCTCCGAACCGCTGCCTACAAGGTCTTCAGATACTCGATGAGCGCCTTGCGCTCCTGCTCGGTCAGGGCATCGGTGAACGTGTGGCCGCCGTTGCCATTGCCGAGCGTGCGGGTGTCATAGACGAGGCGCTTGTCGACCGAGCCAGGTACCGGGTCCGGGATGTTGACGAGGCCGGTCCAGCTCACCGCGCCGTTGAGGAAGTTCTGCAGCATCTGCGTCAGCGACGGCCCCTGGTCATTGACCGGGTTGCAGTTGTTGAGCGGGCTGCCGGGGATGTCCGAGCAGTTCAGCACGTCGTGCTTCCAGCCGATGTTGACGCTGTCGTAGGCCTCGCCGAAGCGCTGGTCGAAACCCTTGATGCCGTCCTTCTCCTGTAGCTGACGCCGCCAGATCGGTGCGCGCTTGCTGGAGTCGAGCACCTGCTCCAACGTCGGCACCGAACCGTTGTGGAAGTACGGCGACGTCGCCCAGGCACCGTACAGCGGCGGGGCCTGATAGCCGATCACTTCCTTCTGCCAGCCGCACACCCCCTGCGCACGCAGCGCAGTCGGCAGGTTGTCATCGAGCAGTTCGGTGATCGGGTCTTTCTCACCCGGCGCCTTGTAGTTCTTGCCCCCCTCGGTGTAGCCCCAGAACGTCGTGTCCCAACGCTCGCGCAGCGTCGGCGTCAGCATGTCGGAGCGCGCGGTATCGGTACCGATCACATCGAGTGGCGAGATGTGTCCAGCCACGCCTTCAAGTGCCGGCGTCTCCAGATAGCGCGTGTCGTTGACGTAGCGCGGCGAGTACGCGCCGTGGCAGCTCGCGCAGGAGCCGTTGCCGCCCAGCGGCTGCGGCGCATCGGCATTGGCTTCCTCGGCCCACAGGTCCTTGGTGTGGAACAGGACCGCGCCCTGTTCGGCCAGTGCGGTATCGATCGGCAGCGGATACACCGGCGACTCCAGCGACAGGAAGAATGCCTCGAGATCCTGGTCGTACTGCTCGATGCGATTGCGGTAGAGGTCGCCATTGAGCGTCAGCAGCTGCTGGGTTTCACCCGGGCCCGCCGCCATGATGATGCGCGTCGAATCGTTGGACACACCGGCATCGAAGAACTTGCGCGGACGCGAGCCCATGTTCCACCACGGCGGCGTGTCCTGCGTGTGCGCCAGCGGATGCGCAACATCGATCAAGCCGGTTGCGCCGATGATGGTCTTGGTCGGCAGCGGATTCACGCCGAGCGTGTCGAGATCAAGGATCGTGATCAGGAACTCGAATGCGCCAACCGCGTTGTTCTGGCCGCGCTGCTTGATCCCGATGTTGAACAGTGAATCGATGCTGATCGGCGGCAACAGACTGGTCAGCGGCGTGCCGGCGAACGGCGAGCTGTCCTGACCCGAGATCACCACGTCGTAGTTGTTGTTGCCCAGACCCAGGTTCTTCACGCCAAGCAGGTTCTCGCCCAGCGCCGGATCGCCAATCTGGCCGCCATGGCACTGGAAGCAGGCTGCGGTGCCGATCTCACCGGTCCACTGGCCGTTCTCATCCTTGAGCTGGCGCAGGCCCAGCGGCAGATTGCCGGAGCCGCCGTTGGTGGCCTTGGGATCTTCGCCCGGCAGCGGATACGGGTTGGGGAATGGCGAGTGATTGAGACCGTAGCGCAGCGTGTACAGCTCATCGAAATTGTCCGGCCGACCCGGCATCGCCCACTTCGACCAGGTCTCGTTGTACTCCGCGGCCGTGGTTGATGGCGCCGGCAGTTCATCCATCAGGAACGCCAGGCCTCGGTCACGCCGCGCGCGATACTCTCCGCAGGTTTTTGCCTGCTGCTCCTGCTCGGGCAGATTGACGTGGCAGTCCTGCCACCAGGCGTTGTAGTACACCGCGCGATCGCTGGCGACGAGTCCCGGCTGGATCATCGAGCGCGGATCTTGCGGCAGCGATGCGGTGTCGTCCTTGTCTTCGCAGTAGCTCTCCCACACGTGCTTCGCATGCTTGCTGCCGAGCAGCGGCTGTTCCTGCACGGTGGGACTACCACCGGCACCGCTTAGACAGTTGGTCGGATTCTCGAAGCACTTCAGCAGCGTCGACATGTCGTTGTACGGACTGCTGCCTTGCGGCCACGGCTGGCCACCGCTGTGCGGCAGTTCCTGGCCCGAGGCCATCAAGAGAATGCGTGAGGTCGAGTTATTACCGCCCAGCACTTCCCACGACGCTTTGAGTGCAGCGAAGTCGCCGCTGCCGTTGGGTGTGAGCATGAACAGCTTGCCGTCCTCGACATCCGCGACGCCGCCCGGCACATGGCAGGTCCGGCAGAACGCGATGCGCGGCTCGATGCGCTTGGTGTAGAAGTCATCAACGCTGGAGTAGCTGCCGCCGCTGCTGCCTGGGCCACCACTGCCCGCACCGTCTGCGCTGCCGTCGTATTCGCCGGCGCAGCCCGCGAGCAACAGGGCAGCACCCGCAATCGACCACATCCGGCGCCTGGCAATGCTCATGCTTGGGCCCATCATCTTCTCCTCGGTCGACCTGCGTCGACGCGCCTGATGGCGCGCGATCACGATCGACTCTGATCGTTCAGCCAATGAACTTACCGCGCTGCGCAGCCTGCCGCCACTCGGATTGCCCGCATGGCCGCCTGGCATGCAACGCCCTGTTTACAGCGAGCTTGTGATCCTGCCCGCACATTCATGGCGGGCGCTCCACTCGCTTATCCGCTACCTGCTCACCATCATCTACAGCGTTTTCAGATACTCAATGATCGCGCTGCGCTCGAGATCGGTCAGGGCATCTCCGTAGTCATGTCCCTGATTGCCGGCTGCATACATGTGTGAGTTGTAGATCTTGCGCAACTCGATCGTGTTGCGGTCATTCGGCCGCAGCTGCACCAGGCCCGAGCCGCCGAGCCCTGCAAGCGGCAGGTTGGCTGGCAGGTTCAGTGCGAATTCGATCAGCGGCGACAGCGCCGAAGGCTCGCCCTGCGGTGCGCAGGACAGGTACGGCGTTCCACCATCTGCGCATGTCAGTACGTCGTGCTGCCAGCCGAGATGAGCGAAATCATAGGCGTCGAGGCGCGTATCGAAACCGCGCTCCTCGGCATTGCCGCCAACCAGCCGGCGGCGCCACACGGCCGGACGCTCCTGTGGCTTGAGCAACTGCCAGAGCGTCGGCACCGAGCCATTGTGCAGATACGGCGCATTGGCCCAGACGCCGTAGAGGCTGGGCGTGTTGTAGCCGACCTCCTGGTGCCAGGTGCAGACGCCCTGCGGCCGCTGCGCCATCGGCTGGTAGTCGTCGAGCATTTCCTGAGCCGCGGTCTTCTGTTCCGGTGCGATCCAGCCCGGCGAACCTTCCGGATAGCCGATCCACGAACTGGTCAACCCATGACGCACCTCGGCGGTGAAATTGGCCGCGCGCGCCGGATCAGTGCCGATGATCTCCAGCGGCGCCAGATATCCGGTCACGCCCTTGAGCCTTGGATCGTGCAGATAGGCCGGATCGTGCGCATATCGCGGCGAGTACACCCCGTGGCAGCCGGCGCAGGAGCCGTTGCTCTCCGGCCTGGGCAGATCGCCGAGCTTGCCGGTAATCCACAGATCCTTGCTGTGGAACAGCACCGCGCCAGCTTCCGCGAGGGCCGAGTCAACCGGTCGCGGATACTTCGGCGGGCGCACCGAATTCATGAGTTCGGTCACCGTCTCGACGTACTTTTCCTCGTTGCCGGTCAAATCGAACGGGATGCCGAGCAGTGGGCCGGTGATCTGATTGACGCCGCCAAAGGCGACTGCATTCATGCGGTGATTATCGATCCCGTGGACGCCATCGAAGAAGCTGCGCATGCGGTGCAGCGTGTGCCACCAACTCACCGTCTTGGTATTGCCGGTGCTCGGAATCAGCAGATTGAAGCGCGGCGCCGGCGAACTCAGTCGCAAGGTATCGAGATCGACAATCGCCAGCGCGATCGCGGAAAAGCCGGCGGCGTTGATCGCGCCGCGCCGCGCCGACAGATCGAGCGGCAGAGGAACCAGCGTCGAGGGCAGGCTCGCGGCGCTCGACAGAAAATCAACCAGCAGCACGTCGAAGTCGAGATTGTGCGGTGCCATCCCGATTACACCGCCGAAGTCGGCACCATCCGCCGGCGCGCCCAGATTTGCGCTGTGACAGGTCGCGCAGGTCATCGTCACCTTGCCGGTGTAATGATCCTGGGCGTCCTTCATCTGCACCAGACCCAGCGGTAGCTGACCTGAGCCGCCCTGCGTCGCGTTCGGATCTTCCCCCGGCAGCGGGTACGGATTGCGGAAGTTGGCGTGGGCAAGACCGTAGCGCTGAATCAGGCGTTCGTCGAAATCCGCCGGACGGCCCGGCAAGCCCCAGGTACGCCACAGATTGTCGAAACCATTGCGACTGATCTGGAACAGCAGGTTGGCCTCGCCGAACAGGCCGTCGGCCGGTGATTGTGTGGTCTGCGCCAGACCGCGCCGCTTGCGGTCGCGGTACTCGCCGCAGGTACGGGCGCGCTTCACCGGAATGTTCTGGTGACAGTCTTCCCAGTACTCGTTGAACGCAATGGCACGGCCGTCGCTGACACCCGGCAACACGAGTTGCCGCGGATCCTCCGGAATCACCGCATTGTCAGGCTGATCCCGACCTTCGCAGAACGCCTCATTGACTGACCACGCGGCCGTCGGGTCCGTCTCCAGCAACGGCCATTGCGCTTCAGACACCACCGGATCACTGGATGGGACAGGATTCGGAACTCCCTCATTGGCCGGCCCAGCGCAAGCAGTCAGCAGCAGCGGCAGCAGCAGTCGTGCAGGCCATCGGGAAAGCCCCAGCGGTATCACCATGACATTCTCCTTCGCACTGTCGCTCGGCCTCTTGCAGAACCTTGGTGCCAAATAAACCTACATATGTAGGGTTTATTGAAACTAACATTTGTAGGTTTTAGCCGTCAAGCAGTATCCTTGCCCCCATGAACGACTTCCAGCCAGGGCTTTCGTCGGCCCGTACGCCGCTTCAACAACGTGGCCAGGCGCGCTTTGAAGTTGTGCTCGAAGCTGCCTCTACCTTGCTGAAAGAACAGGGGTTTGCGGGTTTCTCGATCCCCGCCCTCGCAGAGCGGCTTGGCTTTACCCGCGCCAGCATCTACAACTTCTTTCCAACCCCGTTCGCGGTACTCAATGAACTGGCGAAACGCGAGCTGGTGGCACTTGAGGAGCGCCTGATACCGCTCAGCGAGGGGCCGCCGCCGGCGTCATGGATCAAACAGATTCACCGCACCGTTCGCGAGGTCGCGCAGTTCTATCGCGATCGTCCGGTCGCCCAGCTGCTGATTCTAGGCGGGCCGCTCACCGATGAGAGCTATCGCGCCCAGGCGATCACGATCCAGCACCTCGGTAGCCTCTCGCAGCGTATGTTCCACGCCGCGGGCGTTGCTTTACCGCAGGAGCCAGTCGACGTCATGGTGCTCGCCGTCGAGATCGGCACCAGTTGCCTGCGTCACTCGGTTTTCCGGCACGGGCACATCACGCCGGACTATGCCGAAGCGGCGGCGGAAGCGATGGTGCGTTATCTCGCGCCCTATGTGGAGAATGTGCTTGCCGCCCGCGCTGTGGGGCACGAGAGCACTTAGTCGCGGAAGTACTTACTGCCGGTCGGACAGCGCCAACCCGACGATACGCCGCTGCACGCCCTGCAACGTGCAGCAGCCCGTCGTCGTGCGCTGACTAAAGCGTCTTCAGGTACTCGATGATCGCGCGACGCTCCTGATCGCTGAGCACCGTCGTGAACTCGTGGCCACCGTTGTCCTGGCTGTAGTAGTTCGTGTTGTAGATCTTGCGACTCTCGATCTGTTGCTCGCTGAGAATCGGCAGGTTGAGCAGGTTCCAGGCGAGGCCGCCGTTGGCCCATACCAGTCCGAGCAGATCCTGCACGTTGGCGCCGCCGCTAGGATTGCACTCGATCAGCGGCAGCGTGCCGACACCGCAGGCCAGGGTCTCGTAGTTCCAGCCGACGCGCTCCGCGTCATAGCCGGTTTCGAGGCTGTAGTCGAAGCCGCGCACGCCGCCGATATCGCCCTGCATCGACAGGCGCCGCCAGATCGGCTGACGGTCCTCGGGCTTGAGCACTTCCCAGATGTTCGGCACTGCGCCGTTGTGGAAGTACGGCGCGGTCGCCCAGACGCCGTACAGCGGCGGCGCGAGATAGCCGAGCTTGCGATCACCGCGCAGCGCGCTGTCGTTCTGGTCGGCACAGATCGGAATGCCGTCCTCGTTCTTGGGGCCATCGGCATAGGCGAACCAGTTGCGGCGCGCGTAGTTGGAGACGATCTGGCTGTTGCCATCAAGGCGCTTGCTGTCGGTGCCGATGATCTCGTACGGCGTGATGTAGGCGGCAATGCCTTCGAGCAACGGCGTATCGAGATAGGTCGGATCGTTGACGTAGCGCGGCGAGTAGGCGCCGTGACAGCTCGCGCAGGAACCATTGCCACCGTCCGGACGCGCGACCGGGTTGTCCAACCCGGCTCCCCACAGATCCTTGACGTGGAACAGTACGGCGCCAGCTTCGGCCAGTTGAGTATCGATGTTGCCGAGCTTCGCCTCCGGCCATTCCGGTGACTTCATCGACATCAGCCAGCTGTCGCCATCCTGCTGGTGATCGATGATCCACTGCTTGCCTTCAACGTTGTTCGGCGAAGCCACGTTCGGAAAATGGAACGACAGCTCGATGCGCTTGGAGTCCATCACCTGGCCGCCATCAAAGAACTTCGACGGGCGGCTGCCGACGTTCCACCATACCGGCGGATCTTCGGTGCCGGTCGACGGCTGGGTCTGCACGGTGAGATAGCCGATCAGATCATCGAACAGCGTCAGCGTGCCGAACAGCTGGAAGTTGGTGATATTGCCGGTGCCGCGCACCTTGTTCTGCGAAATGACCGCGAGCACCGCCTGCTGCGGCGCGATGAAGCCGAGCTCGGTGAACATCACCGTGATGTCGGACAGCGAGTTCGTGCCGTACATCGGGCCGAGGTCTGCGCCGTCCGCGACATCGCCAACGGCGCCGCCGTGGCAGATGTTGCAGGTCACACCGACATTGCCGGTCCAGCTGCCGTCCGGATTGCGCAGCTGCGTGAGTCCCATCGGCAGTTGTCCGCTGCCACCGTTGCTGGCGTTGGGGTCTTCGCCGGGCAGTGGATAGGGATTCGCTACCTTGGGAATCGGCATGCCCCAACGCTCTGCGACCAGCTGGTCGTAGTTGTCCGGGCGGCTGTCCAGGCGCCAGATGCGCTGCCACATCGTGTTGTAGTCCTCGGCCGGGAACGCGAAGCCGGGATCCGGTGAGTCACCGCCGAACATCGTGCCGGCACCGATCTCGCCGTTCGCCGCGATCAGGCGGTAGCCGCGCTCGGAACGTGCGCGCAGTTCGCCGCAGGTGCCCGGATGATTGTCTTCCTGGCAGGTCTGCCAGTGCGCGTTGAACAGCACGGCCTTGCCGGCATTGGCACCGGGCACAACGAGTTCGCGTGGGTCCTGCGGCACCGGCGTGGAATCGGACTTGCCTTCGCAGTAATCGAACCAGTAATGGCCCGCGCGCTTGCTGCCGAGCAGCGGGAACTCCTCGGTGCTGCCACCGCCCGGTGTCGGCACCGGTCCTGGCGCAGCAGCGTTGTCGTAGTTTTCGGCGCAGGCGGAGAGCAGTAGCGCAGCGGCAGCGAGGCTGCTGAGGAGGATTCGCTTCGTGTGAGTCTTCATCGTGATTCCTTCCATGTTCCGCTTCATTGCCGACGCACTCATAGCGTCTTCAGATACTCGAGAATCGCGCGGCGCTCGGCATCGGTGAGCACCGCGGTGAATTCGTGGCCCTGGTTGCCCTGGCCGTACATCGTTGTGTTGTAGACCTTGCGCTGCTCCAGCTGCTCGTTGCGCGTTGCACCGGCGCCGACGTACCAGAGATACGGGTTGCTCGAGTTGAGGATGTTCAGCAGCGCCTGGAAGCTCGGATCGTTCGGCTGGTTCGACGGATTGCAGTCGAAGTACGGCGTCGTGCCCGGATCGCCGCAGGCGAGCGTGTCGTAGCGCCAGCCGAGGCGCTCCTGATCGTAGGCACGTGCGAAGTTGGTGTCGTAGCCCATCACGACACTGCCGAGCTGGTCGAAGCGCGCCGGTGTCGAAACTCGGCGCCAGATCGTCTTGCGCTCCTCAGTCTTCAGGACTTCCCAGACATTCGGCACCGAGCCGTTGTGGAAATACGGCGCGCTGGCCCAGACGCCGTACAGCGGCGGCGCCAGATAACCGACCTCGCGACCCTGGCGTATCTCGGCACGGTTCTGCGTGCTGCAGTCCAGATTCGGATCGTCGTTGATCGTCTCCGGGTAGGCGAAGAAGTTCTGCTTGCCGTACTGCTCGGCGGCCTCGCTGTCGCTGTCGACACGCTTGGGATCGGTGCCGATCAGGTTGCGCGGCACGATGTAGCTGGCGATGCCTTCAAGCGCCGGCGTGTCGAGAAAGGCCGGATCGTTGACATAGCGTGGTGCGTAGGCGCCGTGGCAGCTTGCGCAGGAGCCGTTGCCGACGCCCGGAGGCGGTGCCGGGTTGGTCAGGCCTGCGGCCCACAGATCCTTGGCGTGGAACAGGATCGCGCCCTGCTCGGCGAGCGCCGTATCGACGTTGGCCGGCCAGGCGGGCGCCTTCAGCGAGCTGATGTAGGTGTCTCCGGAGCGCACGTGCTGCTTGATCCAGTCGAAGCCTGCTGGTCCACCCTGGATGAAGAATCCGAAGTCGGCGCGCAGCGCATCCATCGCGACGAAGCCATCCTGGAACTTCACCGGTCGGTGGCCCATGTTCCACCAGGCCGGCGCGTCGATCGATCCGCCGTTGGGTGTCAGCACCGCGAAGCCGAGGAAGTTCGGATCGAGCGGGCGGATGTCGTAGGTCAGCAGGAGGACGATGATCTGCAGCGCCAGCGCATTGTTGGTGCCGCGGGTCTTGCCGACGATCACCGGCAAGGGCACGTCGGCAGCGGCGCTGCCGCCCAGGTCGACATCGATCTGGCCGAATTCGCTGAGGCTGTTGCCGCCGCCAAACGCCACGCCCAGTCCTTCGCCTTCTTCGGGATCGCCGACCTTGCCGCTGTGGCAGACATGGCAGTTGACGCCGATGTTGCCGGTCCAGCGGCCGTCCGTCTCGCGCAGCTGAGTGAAGCCTACCGGCAGCTGGCCCGTGCCGCCGTTCTTTGCATTCGCATCTTCGCCCGGCAGCGGATAGGGATTGCGCGTGGTGCCTATCGCCATGCCATAGCGTTCGGCCGCGAGCAGATCGAAGTTGTCCGGCCGGCCCGGCAGACCCCAGCTCTCCCACAGCGTGTTGTATTGGGCCGCAGTGAAATTGCCGCCGGTGCCATTGCTGCCGAAGTACCAGCCGGCGCCGATCGCACCATCGCCCTTGACCAGCGCCTCACCGCGCTGCCATTGGTCGCGCAGTTCGCCGCAGGTCTTCGCTGCGTCTTCCTCGCCGACCGGCACCTCGTCGCGATGGCAGTCCTTCCAGTAGGCGTTGAAGTGCACCGCCTTACCGGCATTGACGCCGGGCTGCACCAGCGAGCGCGGATCAGGCGGCAGCTGCGTGTCGTCCGTCTTGCCTTCGCAGAAATCGAACCATGCATGGCCACCGCGCTTGCTGCCGAGCAGCGGCTGTTCCTGCACGGTAGGAGCGCCGCCGGCGCCGCTCAGGCAGTTGGTCGGATTCTCGAAACACTTCAGCAGCGTCGCCATGTCGTTGTACTGACTGCTGCCTTGCGGCCACGGCTGGCCACCGCTGTGCGGCAGTTCCTGGCCCGAGGCCATCAAGAGAATGCGCGAGGTCGGGTTGTTACCGCCGAGTACTTCCCACGACGCCTTGAGTGCAGCGAAGTCGCCGCTGCCGTTGGGCGTGAGCATGAACAGCCTGCCGTCCTCGACATCCGCGACGCCGCCCGGCACATGGCAGGTCCGGCAGAATGCGATGCGCGGCTCGACGCGCTTGGCGTAAAAGTCATCAACGCTTGAGTAGCTGCCGCCGCTGCTGCCTGGGCCACCACTGCCCGCACCGTCTGCGCTGCCGTCGTATTCGCCGGCGCAGCCGGCGAGCAACAGGGCGATGGCGAGCAACACCGCACCGCGCGACCGACTGGCGGGCGGCTGTGTAATCGCAAGGTTCAGGGTCGTGCTCATCTTGTATCTCTCTCCACGCTGGGTAACCCGTTGAGGTTTCGGGTTCCTGGCTTCGCGCGCCAAATTACCGCAGCCCTTTCCAAGCCGCAGTATTCACCTTAACCTGAATAAAAGCTCGGAAATACTCGGAAACCCGCCGCTCGCCAATGCGCATCGAACCTGCACTGCAAGGCCGTGAATTAAGGGCAAAAAAGCGCCCCAGACAGGCGCGCGCGCAGGCTACTTTCGATGCAATGGTGCAGGCCGCGACTCAGATACTCGCGCGCCACGGCTATGCCGCGGTGACCACGAATCGGGTCGCCGAGGAGGCCGGCGTCAGCATCGGCTCGCTGTACGAGTACTTTCCGAACAAGCAATCGATCATCGCCGTTGCGCTTGGCGAAGTGATGCGCGAGATCACTGCGGAAGTGCTGCAGGGCATGCGCGTCGCGCTGTCTCTGGATGACCAGCCGCGCGCCGGCATCGACTACTGGGTGCGCGCCATGACCGCTGCGCTCGAACAACGCGGCGACCTGCTACGCGTCGCGCTGCGCGAGGTGCCATTCCTGTGGGAGATTGCGGAGGTTCGCGATCTGTCGGATAC
>JALYJV010000313.1 GCA_030775105.1 Pseudomonadota bacterium
CTTCTGCACGCCGTCGAGTCCCTCGAGGATCGGCAGCGTCATGATGCATTGGGGTGTCTGCCCGTAGGCCTGCTGCAGATGGCGCCCAACCAGCAGGTTGAACTTCTGGTCGGTACCGCCCAGTTCGACGTCAGCCTTGAGCGCCACGGAGTCGTAGCCCTGCAGCAGTGGGTACAGGAACTCGTGGATCGCGATCGGCTGACCAGCAGCGTAGCGCTTCGTGAAATCGTCCCGCTCCAGCATGCGGGCGACGGTGTGCTGCGCCGATAGTCGGATCATGCCCTCCGCCCCCAAGGGGTCGAGCCAATGGCTGTTGAACGCGATCTTGGTCTTCTCGGGGTCGAGAATCTTGAAAACCTGTTCCTTATATGTCTCGGCGTTCGCCTCGACCTGCTCGCGGGTCAACGGCTTGCGGGTTTCGTTCTTGCCGGTCGGGTCGCCGATCATCCCGGTGAAGTCGCCAATCAGGAAGATCGCCTCGTGCCCGGCCTCCTGGAAGGCGCGCAACTTGTTGAGGAGGAGCGTATGCCCAAGGTGCAAATCCTTGGCCGTCGGGTCGAAGCCTGCCTTGATCCGCAGGGAAGTGCCCTTGGCGTTGGCGGCCAGGACGCGCCGCTGAAACTCTTCCCTGGGGAGGACTTCTTCGATGCCGCGCTCAAGCTCGGCGAGTTCTGTGCTCATGGAAATCGGTTCGTGGTGTGGGATCGCGGGGCATCGCTGCGGTCGCTAGAGTCCGCGAAGGTCGGGCCGCCCGCAAGTTGGCCCGCGCCCGGGCCGAACTTGGCATGGCCTTTGTACAGAAATACTTGCCAAGGCGTGCGTTTCTGTGTTTCCTTACGCGTCACTAAAGCGTTAAACCATAACAACGACAACGCCCAGGGTGCGGACCGTGCAAAGTGCGCGCGGCCTTAGGTCGTTCTTCGGGTCAACGATGAAATTGGATTATAGCCCAGCCGTTTCGGCGCCCCGCCGCACGGTACGTCGCACGCTTGTTATTGCGACTACCTGCGCGGTGTTTCTGACCGCCGTAGCCACGCGCGAAGGTATTGCCAACCGCAAGAGCCTCGCTCCGCCTGATCTGCCGCCCGAATTGACTACGGTGCTGGACGAAGCCGTCGGCAACGAATTCTCTCAAGAAGTACAGGCGGCGCTCGCAGATCCGCTAGAAGCGCCGCCAGCCAGCGAATGGCAAACCGTGGTCGTGACGCGCGGCCAGACCCTTTCCGACATTTTTGAGCGGAACGGCCTTGGCTTCTCCGAAGCAATGGCAGTGGTTCGCCTCGGCAAGGATGCAGCCCGCCTCAAGTCGCTGCGCACTGGTGACACCCTGCTTCTTAAAAAGACACCGGACGACAAGCTCGAAGAGCTCAGCATCGAGCTTGACGAAACCAGCACGCTCAATGTGCGTCGTACGGCAGATGATGCCTTCGAGAGCACGATCGTCGCCGCTGAGATCGAGCGTCGGCCGACCCAAGCTGCTGCGGTGATCGAAAACTCACTTTTCCTCGACGGCCAGCGCGCCGGCCTGTCCAGCCGCTTGTTGATGGATATGGCCCAGATGTTCGGCTATGACATCGACTTCGCACTCGATCTGCGTCGCGGCGACCGCTTTGCCGTGATCTACGACGAGCTGTACAAGAACGGCGAGAAGTTGCGTGACGGTGATATCGTCGCTGCCGAGTTCGTCAACCGCGGCAAGAGCTTCCGCGCCGTGCGCTACACCGACACCGACGGCAAGGTCGCCTACTACACGCCCAGCGGCGAGTCGCTGCGCAAGGCCTTCATGCGCACCCCGGTGGATTTCGTCCGCATCAGTTCCGGCTTCAACCTCAAGCGCCGCCATCCGATCCTCAACACGATCCGCGCACACAAAGGCGTCGACTACGCCGCCTCTACCGGCACACCGATCAAGGCGACCGGCGACGGCAACGTCGAGTTCATCGGCACCAAGAGCGGCTATGGCCGCGTGATCATTCTCAAGCACGGCTCGCAGTACACGACGCTGTACGCGCACATGTCGCGCTACCGTGCTGGACTCAAGGTCGGCGCACGCGTCCGTCAGGGTCAGGTTATTGGGTACGTCGGCGCCACGGGTCTTGCGACTGCGCCTCACCTGCATTACGAATTCCGCAGCAACGGCGTGCACAAGAACCCGCTATCGGTGCTGCTGCCACGGTCCAATCCGCTCGGCAAGGCTCAGCTTGCTGCCTGGCGCACCGAAACGGCAGACGTTCTGGCCAAGCTCGACACGATCGGCCAAAGCCAGGTCGCAAAGGCGCAGACGGTGACGGATAGCTCAAGCGACGACGGCGAAGGTTCGGCTGGCGGCAGCCCCTGAAGTTTCACTTCAGCCACCATCGCTGAACCACTGATGTCTGCACTGTGCATTGGACTCATGTCCGGCACCAGCATGGACTCGGTCGATGCTGCGCTGTGCCGGATCGCTGACGGTCGAGTAGAAGCCGTCATCGCGGTTTTCCAACAACGGTACCCGGATGCACTCCGGCAGCGCCTGCTCGAACTGCAACGCAATCCACGAACGCTTCTAAGCCTGCGCGAATACGCTGGGCTGGATCACGCGGTTGCCGAAAGCTTTGCCCTCGCGGTAACCGGCGTCATGGCTGCGGCCAATCAGACGGCCGGCTCAATCCGCGTGATCGGTTCACATGGGCAAACCGTTTTCCACGACCCAACAGGTGTCATCAACAGCCTGCAGCTCGGTGATCCCAATTGGATCGCAGCGCGCTGCGGTGTACCCGTCGTCGCGGATTTTCGCCGTGCAGACATCGCCCTCGGTGGTCAGGGCGCGCCGCTGGTGCCGGCTTACCACATAGCCTGCTTTGCGCATTTAGCCCCCTGTAGCGTGCTCAACATCGGGGGTATTGCCAATCTGACGCTGCTCAACGGCGGTGACTCTGTGCGCGGCTTTGACACCGGCCCCGGCAACGGCCTGATGGACGAGTGGATCAGTCGTAAACGCTCGCTCGGCTACGATGAGGATGGCGCATGGGCCGCGTCTGGCCATGTGATTCCTGAACTGCTTCGGGCCTGTCTGAACGAACCGTTCTTTGCGCTGGAACCGCCCAAGAGCACCGGCCGCGATTTGTTCAACTTGGGGTGGCTGGAGCGCCGCTACCCGGATCTGGCGGCTTTGGCCGCCCAAGATGTCCAGAGCAGCTTGTGCGAGCTCACAGCGCGCTCGGTTGCGACGCAGTTGCGCCAGAATGCTCCCACCCATCGACTGCTGCTGGTCTGTGGCGGCGGCGCACGCAATACGGAGCTGATGTCACGCCTGCAAGCGGCACTGCCTGAGCTGCGGGTGGAAAGCACCGATGCACATGGGATCGACAGTGCGACTGTCGAAGCTGCGGCGTTCGCGTGGCTCGGCTGGCGTCTGAAAGAAGGTCTGACAGGAAGTATCGCTGGCGTAACCGGCGCCAGCCGCAGCGCGCGGCTGGGAGGGCTGTTCCAGCCTTAGCTGGCTGGCGCTACGCCCTTAAACCGAGAAAGAGTTGCCGCAACCGCAGCTCGTCGTTGCGTTCGGATTGCGGATCACGAACTGCGCGCCTTCGATGCTTTCCTTGTAGTCGATCTCGGCGCCCTGCAGATACTGCAGGCTCATCGGATCGACCAGCAAGGTGACGCCGCTGCGCGACACCTGGGTGTCGTCTTCTTCGGCCAGCTTCTCGAACTTGAAGCCATACTGGAATCCGGAGCAGCCGCCGCCAGTGACGAAGACACGCAGCATCTGCGACGGATCTTCCTCATCCTGTAACAGCTCGTAAACCTTGTCCGCCGCGGCGGCGGTGAAAATCACGGATTCTTCGGACATCGTTGCGCTCACTGAGTCAAACCCCTGCCACACCTTTGACCCGGCGCGCCTCACTGAGTTCATCTGCTTGTGCGCTGCCGGTTGACGTTGCATTGCTGATGTTCTCGGCTGCACTGTTGCCGACGTCGTGGACCAGCTGGCCGTTGACCTGGGCGCCGCTTTCCATTTCGATGATTCGGTAGTAGACGTTGCCGGTCACACGTGCTTTCGCTGCAATGGCGATCTTCTGCGAAGCATGGACATCACCGATCACGGTGCCGTTGAGCACGACGTTGGGAACGCGCACATCGCCCTCGACCATGCCGTTTTCGCTGACCGATAGTGCGGACGCCTTGTCGGCCGAAGCGATTACCTTGCCTTTGATCTTGCCGTCGACATGCAAGCCGCCCGTGAACCGGACGTCGCCGAGGATTTCCGTCTGGCGACCAATCAGCGTATCTACACCGACATTCGCCGGCGCGCCGCTTTTGCTGCTATTGCCTCCAAACATATCAGCCTCCTTGTGTATTCAGGACCCGGCTCCAGTCGAAGGATTCTTCGACCTTTGCCGCCGCTGCGCCGTTAGGCACGAGCGTGACGACGATTCGTGTCGGGGCAAACCCCGTCGGTACCATGATGTCGCCGGAAAACTCTTCGAAATACTTCAGCGCAAACTGGAAATCCTTGGCGGCCTCGCCAACTGTTACAGCCGTCCATGGCAGGCGTTTCTCGACGCCGTTGGCTTCACCCACCAACTCCAACTCCACATGCCCTTCGACACGCTTTTCGTGCCGAACGGACTGAATCAGCACCAGCTCGAAATGAAAGCTGGCCGCATCCGCGCCGGGCATGAGCTTGAACTCGTAGACCCGGACGCCCGCCCGCGACTGCTCGGGAGCCACGATACCACGGTAAAACGCCAGTTGTTCCCGTAAATCGGAGGCTTCCGCCTGCAGCTGGCCAAGCGAGCTGCGCACCGCTTCGCAGGCTTGGCTGTCGATGTCCTGTGAGCGCTGCTCGTAAACCGTCTGCTCCTGCATACGCTTGACCTCTTCCCGCGCGGCACGCAGATCGCGCGCCAGTTCGCGGCGCTCGTCACGCAGCTGCTCGACCTCCAGCTGTGCGCTCTCGAAGTCGCTGACCGTCGCCGCCCGGGTGAAAACATAGAGCGCCCAGGCGCCGATCGCCAGCGCACAGCTCGCCCCCCCGATCAGAGCCAGCTTGTGCCAAGCAGGCCGATTGCGGGTAATGACAATCTTGTGCGTCACGGAGCGCCTGCTTAAGGCGTGACGGGCACAGCGTTGAGCGCCGTTGCCTCGTCAAAGCCGAACATCAGGTTGAGATTCTGCACCGCCTGCCCGGACGCGCCCTTGACCAGATTGTCGATGACACTCAGCACGATCACCTGACGGCTGTCGGGCGACTTGTGCACCGCTATCCGGCACAGATTGGACGCGCGCACGCCGCGGGTTTCCGGATGGTCTCCCGCCGGCGTCACATCAACGAAACGCTCCCTGGCATAGCGCTGCTCGAACAGGGTCTGCAGCGTCTGCCCATCGATCGCCGGATCGCGCAGGCGCGCGTACAGCGTCGAGTGTATGCCGCGAATCAGCGGCAACAGATGCGGCACGAAGGTCACGCCGACTGGCGCGGCAGTCATCAGCTGCAGACCCTGAGCGATTTCGGGCCAGTGGCGATGACCGGGCACGCCGTAAGCCTTGAACGAATCGCCGGCTTCACAGAAAAGGGAACCGATTTTAGCCTCACGGCCCGCACCGCTGACACCGGACTTGCAATCGGCAATCAGGGTATCGGGGTCGATCAGGCCAGCTTCGAGCAGCGGCAGATAGCCGAGCTGCACCGAAGTCGGATAGCAGCCGGGATTGGCAACGATGCGCGCGGACTTGATCTGCTCGCGATGGATTTCCGGCAGGCCGTAGACCGCCTCGGCGAGCAGGTCCGGGCAGCTGTGGTCGAGCGCGTACCAGTGCGTGAACACGGCGACGTCCTTGAGACGGAAGTCCGCTGAAAGGTCGATCACGCGCACGCCGGCAGCGACCAACGCTGGCGCCATCTGCATCGCCGTACCGTGCGGCGTCGCGAAGAACACAGCGTCGCACTGCTTCAGGCGCTCGAGCTCCGGTGCTTCAAACTGCAGATCGCAATGCCCGCGCAAGTGGGGGAACAGGGCATCTGCGCGCATTCCGGCCTCTTTGCGCGAGGTCAGTGCCGTCACCTGGACGTGCGGGTGCTGCGCCAGCAAGCGCAACAGCTCGGCACCCGTGTAACCGGTGCCGCCTACGATGCCTACCTTGATCATGTCTCGGGTTCTTCAGATAGCCTGCCTGAGCAAGCCGGAGCGCAATTCTAAACGAGAGTGCTGTTCTACACTGTCGTCCCGCCAGCCTCTACACGCCAACTGCACATGCTCTGGATCAAGGCCCTGCACATCATTTTCGTCATCAGCTGGATGGCCGGCATGCTGTATCTGCCGCG
>JALYJV010000314.1 GCA_030775105.1 Pseudomonadota bacterium
GCTCGACGACACGCCATTCGGCGCCAGCGTCTGCGAAGTCGACCTCGGCAGCGCCGCGCTGATTCCGGACGACTACATTCCCGACGTCCACACGCGCCTGACCCTGTACAAGCGTCTGGCTGAAGCCAGCGAACACACCGAGCTGCAGGAACTGAAGGTCGAGATGATCGACCGTTTCGGCCTGCTGCCGCAGCCGGTCGAACGCATGTTCGAGGCGGCAGAACTGCGCACGCAGGCGCAGCAGCTGGGCCTGAGCAGGGTCCGCGCCGGCAGCCGCTCGATCACCCTGGATTTCGGCGCGCAGCCGAAGGTCAACACCGCGCGCCTGATCCGCCTGATCCAGCAGCAGCCCAAGATCTACAAACTCGAAGGCCAGAGCCGCCTGCACTGCTATGGCGAGTTCGACGTCATCGAAAAACGTGCGCAGACGGCTGCTCAGCTGTTGGATACACTGCAGATCAAAGAAGCTGCCAGGGAAGCCTGAAGATGTTCGTGCGCGCATGCGTTACCGCCGGCCTGCTGGGCTTGTGCAGTCTGACTGCGCAGGCCGACACTTACCGCGTAGACCTGATCGTGTTCCAGAATCTCTACGCAGCCAGTGCGGGCGGCCTGCCGACATCGACACCGGCCGCCGATGCGATCGCGCTGACGGATACGGCGCGCCTGAGTGCCGCCGGTATCCGCATCTTGTCCGACAGCGATTTTGCGCTGCAGGACCAGTGGGTACGCCTGCGCAGCTCCTCGCAGTTCCGTCCCCTGGTGCGTCTGGCTTGGACTCAGGTCGATCCACCCGCCGAACGCGGACCAAGTCTGCAGCTGCGCCAGGGCACGCCGTTCACCGTCTACGATCCGCAGGGACTGAGCAGCTTTCTGAGCACACCGATCGATGGCAGTGTCGCGCTGCATCTGAGCCGCTACCTGCATCTGGACGTGGATGCGATGCTCAACGAACAGCGCGGCACCGGCGCAATGGCCTACCGCCTGAATGATCGCCGCCGCATGCGCCGCGACGAACTGCACCATCTCGACAGTCCCAAGCTCGGCGTGCTGGCGAAGGTCACGCGCATTGATGCGACAGCAGCTGCATCCAACTGAGGCGTACGGATCATGAAACGTCACAAGCTGATCATCGCTGCAGTTGTGCTGTTGTCAGCCTGCGTCACCGCGCCACCGCCAACGACCAAGGCCCCGGCCACGCCGTATCCGCCCGAAGCCTGCACGCAGGCGATGAAGAACGTCGAGCACCTCAAGCTGAGCCGCACCAAGGAAGACGGCGGCGATCAGCTGTCCAAGGTGATCAGGGTCGGCCGCTCGCTGAACAAGGCCAGCGAATGGATCGATCGCGCCGACGGCTGGTCGGTATCGACGCTGATGCTGACCTCACCGGGCGCGATTTCCCTTTCCGTGCAGCTCAGCCTTCTGAGCCTGCCGCGTGGCGCCCAGGTCTGGCTGTGTTCGCCGAACGGCCGCGTCCGTCACGGGCCCTATCGAGAGGATGATGGCGAATCGCTTTGGTCGCCCGTGGTTCCCGGCGACACGGCGATGCTGCAGATCTGGTCCCCAAGCAATGCCCGGCAGTCGCTCAAGGGTGAGCTGGACAGCGTGCAGGGTGGCTATCGCTGAATCTCAGCGTGCTGCGCGCAACGCCTGAGCCAGAATCTTCCGCACCTTGCCCATGCCCTGCGCTATCGATTGCTCGATCTGCGCGTGGATGTCGTCGAGGCCCTGCACGCCTGCAGCCCAGTTGACTGACACCGCAAGGCAGGCGTAGTCGAGGTCCAGTTCCGCGGCAAGTGCGGCCTCCGGCATGCCGGTCATGCCGACCATGTCGGCACCATCGCGCTGCAGCTTGCGGATCTCAGCCGGGCTCTCAAGGCGCGGCCCCTGCGTCACCGCCATCACGCCGGCGCCGGCAATACGCACGTCGCTGTGTTCAGCGGCGGACTGCAGCACCTCGCGCAGGCCTGGCGTATATGGGTGACTGAATTCGACATGCTTGAGCGGGCTGCCTTCGCGGCCATCCGAATAGCTGTGCTCGCGACCCCAGGTGTAGTCGAGCACGTCATCCGGAATCGCCACTTCGCCCGGCGCAAACCACGCCGCGATTCCACCCACTGCCGCAACGGCAACGACCGCGTTGACCCCAGCGGCGTGCAGCGCCCACAGGTTGGCGCGGTAGTTGATCGCATGCGGCGGCAACTTGTGACCTTCGCCATGGCGCGCGAGGAATATCACCTCGACACCGCTGACCTGCCCGTAAACCAGCGGCGCGCTCGGCGCACCGTACGGCGTCTGCACGGTCTCGCGGCGCGTGATCGACAGATCAGTCCACTGGTTCAGACCGGTACCGCCGATGATTGCGATAAGCTTGCTCAAAGAAGCCTCCTACATGCCCTTCACTGCGTAGATCGCCGGCAGCTGGCGCCAGTATTCCTTGTAGTCCATGCCACAGCCGAAGACATAACGGTCTTCGACCTGCAGGCCGATGAACTCGGCATGCGCGCCCGCCGCACGGCGGTCGTGCAGCTTTTCAGCGAGTACCGCAACACGTAGCGAGGCGGGATCGAAAGCGGTCAGCGCCTTGCGGATCTCGACCAGCGTATGCCCCTCGTCGAGGATGTCGTCGACCACCAGCACATGGCGCCCCTGCAGGCGCTGCGGATCGATCTGGCGTTTCCATACCAGGCCACCGCCACTGGTCTGGCCGCGATAGCGCGTTGCATGCAGATAATCGATCTCAAGCGCAAACGGCAAGCGCTCCGAGAGCGCCGCCGTCGCATGCAGGCCACCGGTCATCACGCACAGCAACAAGGGATTGAGGTCCGTGTAGACGCGCTCGATCTCGGCGGCGAGGCGCATATAGGTGCGCTGCACCGCAGCGGCGTCGTGCAGGCAGTCGGCCGTCTTCAGCACGTCCATCGCATCGGCTGCCAGGCTATCGGCTGTCGTACTCATGGGGGCTCTAGACCTTGCGCAGGTACAGGCGCTTGATCCGCTCGGACGCGGTCTTGCCCGGTTTGAGTGACTTCAGACCGTCGAGCAGACCAATCACTGCCGCACGGTCATTACACACCGGCAGCATGTCGCAACCTGCGGCCAGCGCCATCCGTGCGCGCTCTTCCATGCTGCCGACGACGGCAGCGCCGCCCATCGACAGATCATCGCAGAAGATCGCGCCCTTGAACTTGAGATCCTTGCGCAGCACGCCGCGGATCCACTTGCGCGACAGCGAGGCCGGGGTTTCATCGACTGTCGTGTAGCGCACATGCGCCATCATGATCGACTCGATGCCGTCGGCAATCAGCGCCTCGAAGGGCTTGAGATCCAGCGCGCGCAGATCGGCATCTGAGCGGCGATCAATCGGCAATTCGACGTGCGAGTCCGCACGCACTGCGCCGTGGCCCGGGAAGTGCTTGCCGGTCGCCGACATGCCCACGGAATTCAGACCGGCGCGAAACGCCCGTGCAAGTTCGATGACGACGTCGCTGGTATCGGCGAACGCGCGATCGCCGATGATGGTGCTGACGCCGTAGTCCAGATCGAGCACCGGTGCAAAGCACAGATCGATGCCAAATGCGCTGATCTCCTGTGCGATCGTCCGCCCGCGCGCCTGCGCATCGGCGAGCGACACGGCGACGTCCTCGCGATACAGGCCGCCGAGCGTGCGCATCGCCGGCACCCGCGAGAAGCCGACACGGAAGCGTTGCACGCGGCCGCCTTCGTGATCAACCGCAAGCAGCAGACGCGGATCGCGCAGCTTGAGAATCTCGCTGCACAACGACTGCAGCTGCTCATGATCGCGATAGTTGCGCGTGAACAGGATGACGCCGCCGACCAACGGATGCGCGAGGACCTCGCGGTCTTCGGCGGTCAGTTCCAGACCGCCGACGTCGACCATCAAGGGGCCAAGGGGGTCCGCGCTTGCGTTACTCGTGGATCTCAACTTCAGTTCTCGGAGGAATCAGATCAAACAAATCCAGGACATCGGCATTGCTCATGCGGATGCAGCCTTTTGAATGCGGCGCACCCAGTGCATCGATGTAGGGCGTACCGTGGATGTAGACGTAGCGGCGAAATGTATCGACACAGCCGAGACGATTGCGCCCAACCTCGCAGCCCGACAGCCACAGGATGCGCGTCAGGATCCAGTCGCGGTCCGGATGACGTTCCTGCAGCGCGGCATTCCAGACCTCGCCGGTCCAGCGACGCCCGCGCAGTACAGCTGCCAACGGCAGATCGGCGCCTATTTTCGCACGGACAATGTGTCGACCGCGCGGCGTACAGCCGGACCCCTGGATCTCGCCAGGGCCGTTGGCGCCCGATGAGATCGACAACTCGCGGATCATCTGGCCTTCGTGGCGCACCCACAGGCGCTGGGCCTGCAGATCTATGTCAATTTGCATGATCGCGCTCAGCGTCTGACCACTGAGCAAAAGGCCGCTGTGACAGTGCGTGGTTGTAATACCGGCGCTCTTCGGTCACCTCGTGACCCAGCCAATCCGGACGGCCAAAAGCCTGGTCCACCGAAGCCAGCTCCAGCTCGGCGACGATCAATCCGGCGTTATCGCCGGTGAATTCGTCGATTTCCCAGACCAGCCCGTCGACCTCGACATAGTGGCGGGTCTTCTCGACCCGCCCGACGCACAAGCTTCCGAGAATCTCGGCCGCCTCGGCTGGATCGATCGCATACTCGAACTCAGCCCGAGCACTGCCGACGACCGCCGCCTTGATGTTCAGATTCGCCACGCCGTCTTCGAGGCGCACGCGCACCGAAGCCTTGCCAGCTTCCCGGCTCAGATATCCCTGGCGCATCGCGACACTGCGCGTGACCCGCGCGCGCCAGCCGTCGCCCATCACTAGAAACTTGCGTTCGATTTCGATGGCCATTGCCAATCAGCGGACAAACAGCGCCATGCTTTCGACATGACTCGTATGCGGGAACATATCCATCACCCCGACCCGCTCAAGGCGATAGCCGAACTCGTTGACGAGCATGCCGGCGTCACGCGCCAGCGTACCCGGGTGACATGACACATAGACAATGCGCTGCGGCTTTCGTGAGGCGATGATCGGCAGGATCTCACGTGCACCGGCGCGCGGCGGGTCGAGCAGCACCTTGTCGAATTCCGGCTGCAGCCACGCGACATCGGCACCCGCCGTGAACAGGTCGGCGCGCTCGAAGCGGATGTCGACACCATTGCGCGCAGCATTGTCGCGCGCGCGCTGGACGAGGCTCTCCTCACCCTCAACCGCGATGACGCTCGCACCACGCCGCGCCAGCGGTAGCGAGAAGTTGCCGAGGCCGCAGAACAGTTCAAGCACCCTGTCGCCGGCCTGCACATCGAGCCAGTCCAGCGCCTGGCGCACGGTGTGCTGGCTGATCGTACCGTTGATCTGGATGAAGTCGCTGGGCCGGAACTGCAGGCGCAGATCGGAGCCGTCCGGCGAATACGCCTGCACCGGGGTTTCGGCAGACAGCGGGCGAATGCTGTCCGGCCCACCGCTTTGCAGGTAGATATCAAAGTGCTCGTCACGACCGAACGCGGCGAGACGTTCAAGGTCTTCCGCCGTGGGCGGTTCGAGCACGCGAAACACAAGTGCTACGGTTTCGGCGCAGGCGACCTCGATCTGCGGCATGCGGTTGTTGATCGACAGCCCGTCAATCAAAGTACCCAGCTCGCGCAGCTTCGTGCCGACGCGTGGATCCAGCACCTCGCATTGATTGAGTGCGGCGAGAAAACTCGACTCGCGCTCGCGGAAACCGACGAGTACGCCACCTTTCTTCGGCACACGCTTGGCGCCGAGGCGCGCGCGGCGGCGATAGCCCCAGACATCGTCGGCATTCGGCCCGACCAGCGGCGCCGCGATCTGCGCCGGCGTGACCTTGCCGATGCGCGTCAGCTGATCGAGCATCTGTTTTTGCTTGAACAGGATCTGCTGCTCGGGCGCGAGGTGCTGCAGCGAGCAGCCGCCGCACAGACCGAAGTGCGCGCAGCGCGGCTCTACGCGATGTGGGCTGGACACATCGACGGCAACGCACTGGCCTTCGTCGGTATCCTTAGAGGTGCGCAGATAGGTAAACCGCACGTGCTCGCCCGGCAGCGCATCGGCAATGAACGTGGCCTTGCCGTTGACGCGCGCGAAGCCGCGGCCGTCCTGGTCGAGGTCAATGATTTCCGCCGCGAACTCGCCGGCTGGAGGGGGCTTCTTCTTGCGATGCATTGAGGGGGTTTGGGTTATGAAATCCAGGCGTCAGAAAACTCTGACCAGTGCGCTGCGCTGCTGGCTTCGAGAAACCCACGCACGCGCTCTTCTTCCTGCATGTGCGTCGCGTGATCCAGCCGGCCACGCATCAGTTCGAAGCGCAGGTAGACCAGATAGGTGTTGAGCACATCCGTCTCACAGTAGGCGCGGATCGCCGGCAGCTGGCCGGCGAGATACGCGTCGAATACTTTCGAGCCATCCATGCCGAGCTTGCCGGGAAAACCCAGCAGCACCGCGATCTCGTTGAGCGGCGCGTTGTTGCGACCGTTGTACAGCGCCAGAACGTCCATCAGATCCGTGTGCCGGAACTGGTAGCGCGCAATGTAGTTGTCCCACTTCGATTCGCGATCCAGCGTGCCGGTATCCCAATAGCGCGGCGCAACGCAGCCGTGCAGCAACCCGCGATAGTGCAGCACCGGCAGATCGAAACCGCCGCCGTTCCAGGACACGAGTACCGGGCGATATTTCTCGACCCCGTCGAAGAAGCGCTGGATCAGCTCGCCTTCGGTCGCATCTTCATCGCCAATCGACCAGACCTTGAAGCTTTCATTGCTTCCCTGGCCATGCCGCATCGCGACTGAAATCGCGACCACGCGCTGCAGGTGCGGCGGCATGAAGTCATGGCCCTTGTCGGCCAGGCGCTGGGTCTTCATCGCCGTCCAGACATCGGCGTCGCTGTGTTCGTCCAGGCCGAGCAGGCGACGGCCACCTTCGACGTCCGGCACGGTTTCGATATCGAACACCAGGATTGGTTCACGCATCGGTCATTCCGCTCAAGCGGGAAACACGCCGGTGGAGATATAGCGATCGCCACGATCGCAGACAATCGACACGACTGTCGCGTTGTCCAGCTGCCTGCACAGCTGCAGCGCCACCCACAGCGCACCGCCCGAGCTGGGTCCGCAGAACAGGCCTTCGACCTGACCGACAAGCCGCATCGTGTCTTCGGCGTTCTGCACGGTGACCTCGATGACCTTGTCGACCCGCCTGGCGTCGAAGATCGACGGCAGGTAGGCCTCCGGCCATTTGCGGATGCCGGGGATCGACGACTCGCCATCAGGCTGCACGCCGATCACCTGCACGTCCGCGCTCTGCTCCTTGAAGTAGCGCGAGCAGCCCATGATCGTGCCGGTGGTGCCCATCGAAGACACAAAGTGCGTCATGCGACCCTGCGTCGCCTTCCAGATTTCCGGCGCGGTGCCTTCGTAGTGCGCCCGCGGATTGTCGGCATTGGCGAACTGGTCGAGCACCTTGCCCTTGCCTTCGGCCTGCATCTGCAGCGCAAGGTCACGCGCACCTTCCATGCCCTGCTTCTGGGTCACCAGGATCAGTTCGGCACCGTAGGCCTTCATCGACGCGCGGCGCTCGACCGACAGGTGTTCAGGCATGATGAGCACCATCTTGTAGCCCTTGACCGCGGCAGCCATGGCCAGCGCGATGCCGGTGTTACCGCTGGTCGCCTCGATCAGCACGTCGCCCGGCTTGATCTCCCCGCGCTCCTCGGCGCGGCGGATCATCGAATACGCCGGTCTGTCCTTGACCGAACCGGCGGGGTTGTTGCCTTCCAGCTTGACGAGCAAGGTATTGCTGCCGATACCGGGGAGACGGCGCAATTGGGCCAGCGGAGTGTTGCCGATAAAATCGGCGAGCGTGGGATAAGTCATCCGCGAATTCTACCGGAGCTAGGGCGAGTGCAAGACAGGCTCAACAGCGACAGGCGACGCTGGCCACCGGGTGGCACGGTGACGCTCGCCCTGGGTCTGGTCGCCGCTGCGCTCGGCAGCCTGGCGGCGGCGCTGCTGACCCCGATGATCCCGGTCTGGCAATGCCTTGCGCTGCTCGGCGCCGGCTGGCTCGCGGCCGGACTGGCAGTCTGGTCCGTCCAGCGCAACAGCCGCGAACTGGATGAGATCACTCAGGCACTGCAAAGGCTAGTCGCCGGTCGCGACGGAATCCGTCTGGACGGCTCCCGCTCGGGAGCGCTCGGAATCCTAGCCCGGACGGTCAACCAGATCGCTGCGCAAGTCGAGACCCTGAATGCGCAGCGCGAGGGCCAGGCCAGCGAACTGCTGCGTCAGTTGCGTACCGATCGCAGCGCCCTGACTGAACAGAACCAGGCCCTGCGCACGGCGGCGGGTGCGGCCCAGGACGAGGCACGTGCGCACAGCGAAATGCTGTCCAGCCTCTCACATGAATTGCGCACACCACTGACCGGCATTCTCGGTTACGCCAAGCTGCTCGGCCGTTCCGGGCTCAACGCCGATCAGGCCCAGCAGCTCGATACGTTGGAAAAATCTGCGCGCTCACTGCTCGGCATGATCAATGACCTGCTCGACTGGAGCCGCATCGACGCTGGTCGCCTGCGTCTCAACGAGGACACGCTCGGCATCAGCGAACTGATCGAGGACACTTGCACGCTGCTCGCACCGCTCGCGTATGACAAAAACCTGGAGCTGGTCAACATCGTTTACCACGACGTGCCACAGCAGGTGCGCGGCGACGCCCAGCGCCTGCAACAGATTCTCACCAACCTGCTGTCGAACGCGATCAAGTTCACTCAGCGCGGCGAAGTCGTTTTGCGGGTCATGCAGGAGCGCGAGGACGCCGGTCGCAGCTGGATCCGCTTCTCAGTCAGCGACAGCGGCATCGGCATTTCCAGCGACCAGCTCGCGCGGCTGTTCCGGCCGTATCACCAGATCAGCCACGAGTTCAATCGCTCGCGCCACGAAGGCACTGGCCTCGGCCTGTCGATCGCCCGCAAGCTCGCTGAGCTGATGGGTGGAAAGATCGAAGTCAGCAGTGAACCGGGACGCGGCTCGACCTTCAGTCTGCTCGCACCGTTCACCCTGATCGCCCAGGCCGGACGCTCGCGCAGCCACGATCCACGCCTCGCCGGGCGCACGGTCTGGATGCTCGAATCGCATGGCACGGCGCGCCTTGCGCTGGTGCACTGGCTGGAGTTCTGGGGCATGCGGGTGCGCAGCTTCGAGCATACCGAGAGCTTGCAGCAGGCGCTGGGTCGGCCAGGATCATCGGGCGCGCCGGATCTGGTGATCGCCAGCCTCACGCTGGCGAACAAGGATGCGCCGGCATTGCGCGCCATGCTCGAACGTTGTCGCGACGCGGCTCCGCCGCTGTTCGCGTTGATAGGCAGCGGCGCGTCGGCCGTACATGCCGAACTGCTGGCCGCCGGCGCCACCGCGTGCCGGCCGAAATGGATCGGTCGCCAGACCCTGCACGACGACGTCCTGCGCCTGCTGACGCGCGGCGCCGTCGATGCAGGACTGCCGTTGTCCGGCCAGCGTGTTCTGGTTGCAGACAACAACCTCGTCAATCGTCGCTACCTGGTTGAGCTATGCCGGCAATGCGGCCTGCAGACGCTTGAGGCCGAAGATGGACGCGTGGCATTCGAGCTGTGGCAGCGCGAACGTCCGGAGCATGTCCTGCTGGATGCGCGCATGCCGAACATGGACGGCGCCAGCTGCGCGCGCCAGATCCGTGCTGCCGAGAATCGCGGGGACAGCGCGGCGCGCTGCAACATCCTCGCGGTCAGCGCTCACCTCGAGCCAGAAGAACGCGGCGCATTCATCGAAGCCGGTGCCAATGCCGTCCTGATCAAGCCGTTCGACGAAAACGAACTGCTGCGCCGGTTGAGCCCTGCAGCGAGCGGTCCATCACCGACCGCGACACGTCTTGCCAGCGATCCGGAAATGCTGGCGCTGCTGCAAGACGAGCTGCCCAAGCAGTTTGCCGATCTTGAGTCCGCATTCAGTACACACGATCTGGCGCGTGCCTGCGATGCGGCGCACACCCTGCGCGGCACTGCGGCGTTCTACAAGATGTCGCGTTTGCGCCAGACGACGACCGCACTCGAGGACTGGCTCAAGAGCACGGCGAAGCTGCAGGATGGCCCGCAAAGCCGGCGTGAGCTGGAGCATGTCCGTCGCGCAGTGCAGGACACGCTCGAAGCGCTGCGCCCGGGATAACTGCGAAGTCAGGACTTGCGGCTACGCGCTGCGGGCGGGCCTGCAACACTGCGCTCAAGCACGACGTATGCGCAGACCATGCCGCCATCGTCGCTCAGCGAGATGTGCGCGGCACCGATCCCGAGCGCCTTCAGTTGGGCCTGCATGCGCCGGCTGAAGATCAGGCGCGGTCGGCCGTTGGCTTCGCGCACAACGCCGGAATCCTTGAAGCTCATGCCGGAGAATCCCGTGCCGAGCGCCTTGACGAACGCTTCCTTTGCCGCGAAGCACATCGCCAGCGCACGCGCCGTATTCGTCCGTGCGCGCACTTCCCTGATCTCCGCGGCGCACAGCAGCTTCGTCAGCACCTTGCGGCCGCGGCGAGCGAGCAATTTCTCCATGCGCTCAATGCGCAGCAGATCGACGCCGACGCCGTGCAATGCCGCAGTGTGCGCTGGCGTTTTGCCTACCATCCGCGGGCATCGGTCATCGCGCGGCGCATCTCGGACACCGCCGCCGGCAGCCCGAGAAACAGTGCGCGCGCCACAATGCTGTGACCGATGTTCAGTTCGACGATCGGCGCGATCCGCACAATCGGTGCGACATTGTCGAGATGCAGGCCATGGCCGGCGTGGACTTCCAGCCCGGCCTGATGCGCCTGCGCAGCGAAACCGGCGATGCGCTTCAGCTCGACCTGCTGCGCGCGACCCTTGGTTTCGGCATAGCGCCCAGTATGAATCTCGATGTGCGGCGCGCCACTGGCGAGCGTCGCAACGAGTTGCCGGCGATCCGGATCGATGAACACCGCCACCTCGATGCCGGTCTTAGCCAGCTTCGCGCACGCCGCGCTGACAGCCTTGAGGTTCGCCGCAACATCGAGGCCGCCTTCCGTCGTCAGCTCGGCGCGACGCTCTGGCACCAGACAGACGTAGCACGGCTTGACGCGACAGGCGAATGCGACCATCTCATCAGTCACCGCCATCTCCAGATTGATCGGCACCGGGCAGCGCGCCTTGAGGCGGCGCACGTCGTGCTCCTGGATGTGCCGACGATCTTCGCGCAGATGGATCGTGATGCTGTGTGCCCCTGCAGCAGCGGCCACCAGCCCGGCCTCGACCGGATCCGGATACTCGGTGCCGCGCGCCTGGCGCACGGTCGCGACGTGATCGACATTGACGCCGAGGCGGATGGGGTTCGGTTCTTGTTTCACAGGCTTGCGGGACATGGGGCGATCACAGGGTTTGCGTGCGCGCACGATAAACCAGACCGGGCGACGAATCACTGATTGGAGCGTGTTGCCTTCGACTGCGCACGCATATTTCGCAGCAAGGTCGCCGTCTGCAGTTCGCGATCGCCAAGCTGGCGCCGCAACGCGTCGCGCAACAGCCGCCGCGCATCCTGTCGCGCGATGTCGCCTTCCAGGCGCTCGTCACGCAGCGCAATCAGGCTGGCACCGGGGATGCCCTTTTCCGCAGGCAGCGGACCATAATCCGGGTCATACCGGTAAAGCCGATCCGCCTCGATCGCGTCCGGCAGCATCAGACCGTAGCCGAGTTCCTCGAGCAGACGCTTCTCGAACACCCGCAGCGCGGACTGGGCCTGTGTTTCGCTGCCCGCCAGCTCCGGCAGCAGGGTTGCGTAGATCGCATACAGGGCCGGATGCGGATCGTGCCGCTGCAGCAGGCGCAGCAGCAGTTCATTGAGATACCAGCCGAAGAAAATACGCTCGCCGCTCAGCGCAACCGGCGCAGACTGCGCTTCAGCGCCGGTAAGACTGCCGAGGTCACCACGTTGTGTCCATGAGAGCAGCAATGGCGCGAAGGGCTGAAGCACGCCGCGCAGACGAGACTTGGGTCCGCGCGCACCGCGCGCGACGAGGCCAATGCGTCCCTGGGTGACACCGAAGACTTCAAGTAGCTGGCTGCTGTCGCGGTACGGGCGCAGAGACAACAGGTACGCCGGCTCCAGGGAAATTGCTTGAGACATTTCAGCCCGGCAGTCTCAGCACGCTAGTCGTTGTTGCTCAAGCCGAAGCGCCGCAAGGCCTTGGGGTCATCGCTCCAGTTCTCGCGCACCTTGCACCACAGCTGGAGAAAGACCTTGCGGCCGAGCACGTACTCGAGCTCGCGACGCGCGGTGGTGCCGACCTTCTTGAGCGTCTCGCCGCCTTCGCCGATGACGATCTTCTTCTGGCCTTCACGCTCGACCCAGACGATCGCACTGATGCGGTCCATCTCGCCTTCGCGTACGTAATGCTCGACTTCCACCGTCAACGCGTACGGCAACTCTTCATGCAGATTGCGGATGAGCTTCTCGCGCACTAGCTCGGAGACGGTGAACGAATCGTCATGCCCGATAATCTGGCCCGGCGGATACAACGGCGGACCCTCCGGCATGAACTTGATGATTTCCCTGCGCAGTTGCTCGATGTTGTCGCGCTTGGTCGCCGACACCGGCATGATGAACGCGTACTCCTGCATCGCCGCCAGCTTCTGCAGCTCAGGCAACAGCTTCTCGCGATCCTTGATGCGATCGACCTTGTTGACGATCAGGCCAACCGGACAGTTGGCCTTGGCCATGCGTTCCTGCACCGCCTTGTCTTCCGGCGTCCAGTAACAGGCTTCGACCACGAACAGCAGCAGATCGACATCGCGCAGCGCACCGATCGCTGCTTCGTTCATGACCTTGTTCAAGGCCTTCTTGTTGATACTGTGGATGCCCGGCGTGTCGACGAACACGACCTGATCCGGTTCCTGGTGCAGGACACCCTGGATGCGATGCCGCGTGGTCTGCGGCTTGTGCGACACGATGCTGACCTTGTGCCCGACCAAGGCATTGAGCAGGGAGGATTTGCCGACGTTGGGACGCCCGGCGATGGCCGCAATTCCGCTACGCATCGGGGGCAGCCTCCAATCCTTTGAACATGGCATCTGCGGCCTGCTGCTCGGCATAGCGGCGACTGCCCGCCTCTGCCTCGGTTCGCAGTTCGTCATCAGTCAGCGCGCAGCAGACACGGAATCGTCGCGCATGCGGTGGACCTTCCTCGTGCAGCACTTCATAACGCGGCAAGGGTCGCGAGCGCGCCTGCAACCACTCCTGCAGACGCGTTTTCGGATCCTTCAATTGCTCTGGATCGGGCAGGCTTTCGAGTTGCACAGCGAACAAGTGTCGCCCGACCTTCTGCGCGGCTGGAAAGCCGCCATCCAGATA
Source organism: Pseudomonadota bacterium (assembly GCA_030775105.1). Lineage (GTDB taxonomy): Bacteria > Pseudomonadota > Gammaproteobacteria > Nevskiales > Nevskiaceae > Solimonas. The sequence continues at coordinate 13,440 of JALYJV010000314.1, forward strand.
GACCGCACCGAGCAAGGCCTCGAAAGCATCGGCAAGGATTGAATCGCGCCGGAATCCGCCCGATTTCAGCTCGCTCTCGCCAAGATGGATAACGTCGCCCAGCTGCAGATCACGCGCCAGCTGTGCCAGCGATTCTTCGCGAACCAGGCTCGCGCGGAGCCGCGAAAGCGCTCCCTCTTCGGCAACCGGCTTGACTTCATACAGCGCGGCACCGACTACGAAGTTCAACAGCGCGTCACCCAGATACTCCAAGCGCTCGTTGTTGCGCCCGCTGAGGCTGCGATGCGTCAGCGCCTGATTGAGCAGCGCTTGGTCTGCAAACTGATAGCCAAGGCGTCGCTGCAGGGTGGCGAGCGAATCACTCACTTACTGAACGTTATACAACGGAACATCGTCCGCGAAATCGATCACGATCGAGATGTTGTAGAACAGGTGCTCACGGGCTTCGTACTCATAGCTCAGGAATCGGCCAGTCTCGGTCCGTTTGACATTGATCTCGCGCGGTTCGAGATAATTGATATCCTCGATATCCCAGAATCGCTGCAGATTCTTGCGCAGCTGCGCCACCTCAGCCTTGCCATTGTCGGGGTCGGTCGCCACCTTGCTGACCGAACTCGCGATCTTCATCTGATTCAGGTAGATCGGCAGGCACTTGACGACGATGATGGCAGCAAAGGCAATCGCACCAAGCACTAACAGCAAACCAAACCAGCCCAGACCTTGTTGACGGCTACGCAATTTCATTGCTGTGCTCCCCATGTTGTTTCCAAGTCTGATCCACAAACTACTTGATCTTGGTCCCGATGCGGGAGACATCAACACGCGTGTTCGCGCTGTCCCACGACATCCAGATCATGAACGCCTTACCGACCAGATTCCTCTCCGGCACTGTACCCCAACGCCGACTGTCATCCGACCCGTCTCGGTTGTCGCCCATCGCGAAATACTGCCCCTCGGGCACGACAAACTCAAAATCGTCCGCCGGGCGCGCCGGATTGACCAGGATGTGGTGATTGACCCCAGCGAGGTCCTCACCCATGCGGTACACGACCCCCGGCGGCGGCAGGCCCTGGGCGGTGAAAACCCCGGCCGACTCAAGCTTCATCGGTTCGCCGTTGATGTATAGCTGCTTGTCGCGGTAGGCAATCCGGTCGCCCGGCATGCCGATCAGGCGCTTGATGAAGTCCTTGCTCGGATCGACCGGCCAGCGAAACACGACCACATCGCCGCGCTCCGGTTTGCCGAAATCCATGAACTTGTGGTTCAGCACCGGATCGCGCAGGCCGTAGGACCACTTGTTGACGAGAATGAAATCGCCGACCAGCAGGGTCGGAATCATCGAACCGGAAGGAATGCGGAACGGCTCGACGATAAACGAGCGCAGCAGCAACACGACCAGAATGACCGGGAAGAACGAGCGGCAGAAGTCGATGAATGCACCCGGCTTGTCGTCACCGATCAGGCGACTGCGCCGCGGACTCAGCCACCACTTGTCGAGCGCCCAGAACACGCCGGTACCGGCGGTCAGCGCGGTCAGGATGACTGCGAAATCAACGTGAAAATCCGACATGGTGCTTCCCGCTCCAGTGCAACGCTGCGCCGCCCAAAATAATAACGCTTACTTCTTGCGATCCACGCCGAGCACCGCGAGGAAGGCTTCCTGCGGAATCTCGACATTGCCCACCTGCTTCATGCGCTTCTTGCCCTTTTTCTGCTTTTCCAGCAGCTTCTTCTTGCGCGAGGTATCGCCACCGTAGCACTTGGCGGTCACGTCCTTGCGCAGCGCCTTGACCGTGGTGCGGGCAATGATCTTGGCACCGATGGCTGCCTGGATCGCGATATCGAACATCTGCCGGTGGATCACTTCCTGCATGCGCTCGCACAGATCGCGCCCACGTGGATACGAACTGTCGCGATGCACGATGCTTGCCAGGGCGTCGACCCTGTCGCCGTTGACCAGCACATCGAGCTTGACCAGATCAGCGGCCTGGAAGCGCACAAAATCGTATTCGAACGAGGCGTAGCCGCGCGACACACTCTTGAGGCGATCGAAGAAATCGAGCACCACCTCCGCCATCGGCATCTCGACTTCCATCTGCGCCTGACTGCCGAGATAGCGCAGATTCTTCTGCACGCCACGCTTTTCCATGCACAGTTGCATGACCGAGCCGACGTAGTCCGGCGGCATCAGGATGCGCGCGTTGATGATCGGCTCGCGGATTTCCTGCAGCGAGCCGGGTTCCGGCAATTCCGCCGGGTTGTCGACCTTGATGACATCGCCGTCGGACTTGAGCACCTCGTAGACCACCGACGGCGCGGTCGTGATGAGGTTGAGGTCGTACTCGCGCTCGAGACGCTCCTGCACGATCTCCATGTGCAGCATGCCGAGGAAGCCGATGCGGAAGCCGAAGCCCAGCGCGGTCGAATTTTCCGGTTCGAACACCAGCGCCGAGTCATTCAGGCGCAGCTTCTGCAGCGACTCGCGGAAATCCTCGAAATCTTCCGCATCCACCGGGAACAAGCCGGCAAACACGCGTGGCTGCACCTGGCGATAGCCGGGCAATGCCTCTTCGCAGGGGTTGCTGGCCAACGTCAGCGTGTCACCGACCGGCGCCCCGAAAATGTCCTTGATGCCGGCGACGATGAAACCAACTTCGCCGCATTCGAGCAGATCCTTGAACACCCGCTTGGGCGCATTCACGCCCATCATTGTGATTTCGTAGTCCTTGCCAGTCGACATCACGCGGATCTTCTGGCCCTTCTTGACCGAGCCGCTGTAGATGCGCACCAGCGAGACCACGCCCAGATAGTTGTCGAACCAGGAATCGACGATCGAGGCCTGCAGCTTGCCGTTGGGATCGCCCTTGGGCGCCGGCAGATGCGCGACTACAGCTTCCAGCACGTCAGGCACGCCGAGGCCGGTCTTCGCTGAAATGCGCAGTGCGTCGACCGCCGAAATGCCGATGACCTGTTCGATCTCGTCGGCAACGCGCTCAGGCTCGGAATTCTGCAGATCGATCATGTTCAGGATCGG